>DASZMJ010000110.1:0-18748 GCA_035551935.1 Isosphaeraceae bacterium | reverse complement strand
AGGTCACTTCGAGCCTCCGTGGGACGCGCTTGGTGTCGTGGAAAAACCCAAAGCGTACCGGAGGCTCGAAGTCTTTGCATAGTCACCAGTTCCAAGCCAGACGGCGAAGGGATCGTGGACGGCGTAGGGTGGCACGCCCTGCAAGGGCGTGGTCTCCACCCCACCACGCCCTTGCAGGGCGTGCCACCCGCCGCGGCCGCGACCCAGGTTCAGCGGATACTCGCGTCGGACGTGCCGCGGAGGACGCGATCCAGCGTCTTGGCGACCTTGCTCACGGCGTACCCCCGGCGACCCGAGATGAGGTAGGCCCCGGCTCGCGGACCGGCCTCGTCCCCGAGGCGGCCCGCTTCCGCCCCAGGAACGCGCGGACCTGTTCGTGCGCGGCGACGTTGTTCCGCACGAGGAGCGACCGATTCAACATGAAAGGGATCATCGTCCCGTCGCCGCCGTGGGCCTGCCAGCTCCCCGGCTGGACGGTCGCCGCGACCTCATCCATCAAGGGCTGGAAGGCGTCGGCGCCCGGCGGGTCCGCGGGGACGAGGTCGTCGACCGCGTAAACGGCGGTCACGATCGTGTGATACCGCCTCCACTGGCGATAGCCCGCCATCCCGACGGCGACGACGGCGACCAGCAGCAGCGTGAGCCGCAGCGAGACCTGCCGCACGCGGGGCCCACGCCGATTGGGCGCCGTCGGCCGCTCGACTTCGGTGGCCATGGGACCTCCATGCCTTCGCGGAAGGGATGCATGCCCGGCCCGAATGATACGCGCGCGCCGACGGCCCGTCAACGAACGTCTTCGTCGCAGGCACGCCCCGCGGGGCGTGCCTGCGACGAGGAGGGTCTGCCAGAGCCCGGCCCGAGTCGTCTCGCGCGACTTTTTCCGGAATTCGGTTATAAATCCGGCCCGTCTTTTCGAGGTTATAGGTCGACGCAATTCCGACGGGTGCGCGTCGTCGGCGATGTGCCCGACTCTTCCCACACGAAACCGCTCCATTCGAGGTCCCCGATCATGGCGAATTCCCGGTCGAAGCTCAGCCCCGCCCAGTTCGCCGCCCGCCGCGCCAACGCCCAGAAGGCCACCGGCCCGCGCACCGACGAGGGCAAGGCCAGAGCCGCCAAGAACGCGCTCCTTCATGGCCTCTGCTCGCTGGCGCCGGTCCTGCCGGGCGAAGATCCCGCCGAATTCGAACGGCTGCTGGCGCTCTGGATCAAAGAGCAGCAGCCGACGACCGAAGAGGAACGCAACCTCGTATTCAACATGTGCTGTGCCACCGTCGCCATCGGCCGCGTCCGCAAGGCCGACGCCGCCGCGGCGTCGGCCCGCATCCGCCAGGCCGGTGAGGCGTTCGACGCGGGGCGCGCCCAGAGCCTCACGGAGACGACCGCGCTCGTCGGCCGCGGCCGGCAGGACCTGATCGTGCCCCTGCTGGCCCGCGCCGACGGCGTGCGTTGGCTGATCGCCAGGTGGGAGGAGCTGGACGAGCAGCTCACCGGCAGCGGCCACCTCTGCCCCGAGTGGCGCGAGCGGATGCTGACGATGCTCGGCTGCGCCCCGGGCGACCTCGACGACGAGCGCGCCCGCGAGGTGCATGGCCTGGTCATGGCGCTGGACGTCGCCTGCGACGCGCACCTCAAGACCCACGCCCAGTACACCGAGAAGGGCATCGCGATCGACGCGGACCGGCCGATGGAGCGGCTCCGCGCGCTCATCGCCCAGGAATGGGAGGCGCTGGCCTCGCTGCTGCCGGAGCTGGAGGCCGAGGAGGCCGAGCAGCGGCAACAGGTCCTCGACGCGGCGGCCGTCGACACGTCGGACGAGTGGTCGCGGCGGCATCGCTACTTGCAGGACCACCAGCGCAGCTTCCGGCAGCTCTCGACGGCGCTGATCGCGTGCAAGAACGCGCGGCTGAAGCTCTACGGCCGCATCCTCTCCAGCAGCGAGAACGAGCCCGCCTGGACGCCCCCCGAGCCCACCCCGCCGGCCCCCGAAGCGCCGGCGCGGAACGAACCGAAGAATGACGCAACTCCCGAGTCCGAGAGGCGTTTTGATGATTCTTACGTGCCCGCCGCTCCCCGGCCGGCCTCCTCGGTCGTCGTCGGCGTGGCCCCGACGCCCGCGACGGCCCCGCCGCGACGCTTCTGAGGCCCGAAATCGGGCCCCGGAGCACCGCATTTCATCAGTCAAGGCCGATCCGAAGGGGTCGGCGGTGCTCGGGGTGCGCGATGGAGCGTCGCCCCTCAGCACTCAGCACTCAGCACTTTTCCGGAGTGAGGCGGGCGAGGTGGGCGGTGCCCACCCCACGAGGATCGGCTCAGGCCAGGGTGGCGAACTCGTCGCCGGTCCCCTTGCCGTCGCAGCGGCGGGTGGGGAGCTCGAGGACGAAGCGGGCGCCCTGCTCGGGGGCGGAGGTGACGGTGATGTCGCCGCCGTGCTCGCGGGCGATCTTGCGGGAGACGGGCAGCCCGAGGCCGGTGCCGCGGGCCCCCTTGGTCGAGGAGAAGACCTCGAAGATCGAGTCGAGGGCCTCGGGGGGGATGCCGACGCCGTTGTCCTCGACGACCACCCGGGCGACCCCGACGGCCTCGTCCCAGGAGGTCGCGATCGCCACGCGGGCGCCGGGGCGGTCCTCGGCGGCGTCGAGGGCGTTGGTCGCGACGTTCAGGACGGCGCGATGGATCCCCTCGGGGTCGATCAGGATCGCCGGCAATCCCCCGGCCGGCGACCACTCCAGCGCCACCCCCAGCTCCCTGGCCCTCGGCAGCAGCAGCTCGACCACGTCGGCCACGACCTGGTCCAGGTCGGCCGACTCCAATGCCGGCTCGCGCTCCTTGGAGAAGGAGAGCATGTCCATGACGAGGTGATAGATCTTCGTCTGGTTCTTCTCGACGATCGTCCAGCCGCGGCGGACGATGGCCTCGTCCTGCTGGTTCAGGCCCATGTCGATCAGGTAGCTGCCGCCGCGGATGCCCTGGAGGATGTTCTTGATATGATGCGAGAGCGTGGCGATCGTCTGGCCGACGGCGGCGAGGCGCTCGGCCTGGACCTTGGCCTGGTAGAGGCTCGTGTTCTCGATGGCCAGGCCGGCCTGGTGGCCGATGGCGACCATCAGAGTCAGGTGCTCCTGCGTGAACCGGCTGCGCGGCGCGGCGGGGACGCCGAGGTGGGCGCCCGAGGCGCGGGTGTCGGCGTAGAGGACGCCGAGGGTGGTGTGTCGGCCGCGGATCGGCACGCAGATGGCCTCGCGGATGCCGAAGTCGACGATCGACTCGGCGGCGCCGAAGCGGGAGTCGGCCGGGGCGTCGGCGGTGATGACCCCCTGGCCCGACTCGCGGACGTGGTCGACGATCGATGTCGAGATCGCCATGCGTTCGTCGGGCTCGGCGGGCCCGCGCCAGCGGACGGCCTTGGGGACCATCGCGCCGCGGTCGTCGGCCAGGAGGATCGCGCCGCGGTCAGCGCCGATCGACTCGAAGACCAGTTGCAGGACCTGGGGCAAGAGCGCGTCGAGGTCGAGGATGTGGCTGATGGCCTGGGTGGCCTGGTAGAGCACGGCGAGGTTGGCCAGGCGGACCTTGAGCCAGTCGCCGACGGCGCCCGGGGCCTCGAGCACGCGCGAGCCGTCGGCCGCCGGGATGCTCTTGACGATCGCCGAGCGGTCCTCGGGGCTGGCGCGGCCGAGCATGTCGACGCGCTCGGTCAGGTCGCGGCCCTGGGCGCCGGCGCCATCGTCGGTGAAGAGCATGACGGTCTGGCCGAGCCGGACCTGGTCGCCGGCCTGCAACGGGGCCTGGTCGATCGGGCGGCCGTTGACGAACGTGCCGTTGGCCGAGCCGAGGTCGACGATCTTGAACGAGCCGGCGTCGTCGCCGGGCCGGAGCTCGGCGTGGCGTCGCGAGACCTCGTTGTCGTGGAGTCGGATCGGGTTCGAGCCGTCGCGGCCGAGCGCCGACGGCGCGGCCTTCAGCTCGAACCGCTTGCCCTGGTCCGCCCCCTGGATGACGAACAGCGAGGCCACGGCCTGCCCCTCCTGCCCCCGCGCCCCTCCGCCTCGTTCCTTCCGCGCGCGCCCCGATCCCCCGGCACGCCGCCCGCCAACCTAACCCCCCGCCCTCCGGCCCGTCAACCCGGTGGCCGCGGGGGTCTCCCGTGGGAGCAGCTTGCGGAAGTCGTCGATCGACAGGCCGGCGTCGCGGACGATCCCCGCCATCGTGAACGCCTTGATCGGATTGTGTCGGGGCAAGGCGACCTGCCTCTCATCATTGGCCATGATGATGTGCTTGCCCTGCCGGATGATCCGGAAGCCGGCCCGCTGCGGGGCGCGCACCGCGTCCTGATGGTTGACGCCCGGCAGGCCCGGCATGGTTCAGACCGCGACCTCCACGTCGCGGACCTCCTGGCTCCGGGTCCGGTCCTCCAGCGCGGCGAGGAACTCCCGGATCGCGTCCCGGATGTTCTCCAGCGCCTCGTCCTCGGTATCCCCCTCCGACCAGCACCCCGGGAGGGCGGGCACGGAGACGCTGATGCCCTCCTCCGTCCGATGGAGCACGACCCGGAATCGCATGACCATCTCCCATCCCGACGCCGCCGACCTCGTCCGACCGTCAGGCTAACCCCGCCTGTCCCGGCCCGTCAACCCGGTCGGCGCGACGGCCGGGGAGGGATGCGCCGTAGGAAGGGGTTTCGATCCGGCGGGTGGCAGCCCCGGAGACGATCGGATATCGTCCGGGGACGTCGCGCCCGGCGCGGGCTCGCGGGGCGATCCTCGCGCCGGGCGCCAAGACCATCGCGAGAGGGAGTTCCGATGGCAAATCGCGGCGGGTCGGCGTGGCTGGCGGCGGTCGGGCTCGTGGTCGGCCTCGGCGGGGCGTCGCCGGGAGAGGACCGCTGGGAAGCGCTCCGGGCCGAGGGCAAGGCCGCGACCGAGGACGGCCGTTATGCCGACGCCGAGCGGGCCGCTCGGACGGCGATCGACCTCGTCAAGGCCGGAGACGCGCGCGACCCGAGGCTCGCGACGAGCTACAACGACCTGGCCGAGGCCTTCATCGATCAGCGCCGGCTCGCCCAGGCCGAGCCGCTCGTCCGCTGGGCCCTCCAGGCCCGCGAGAAGAACCAGGGGCCCGACTCGGCCCCGACCGCCGAGAGCCTCGTGACGCTGGCGAGCCTCCTCGACAAGCAAGGGCACCCCGACCAGGCCGAGGCGCTCGGCCGTCGGGCGCTGGCGATCCGGGAGAAAGCCCTCGGGCCGGAGCACCCCGAGACGGCCGACGTCCTCCACGGGCTCGCCGCCTCGGCCTACGAACGGGGCGACTTGGCCCGGGCCGAGGCCCTCTTCCGCCGCGTGCTGGCCATCCGCGAGAAGGCCTTCGGCGCCGACAGCACGGAGACCGCCGGCACCCTCATCGCCCTGGCGAAGATCGAGGCCAGGCTCGGCAAGGTCGCCGAGGCGGAGGTCTTGTGCCGTCGCGTCGAGGCCATCGCCGATCGGGTCCGGGGTCGCGACCGCGTCGCCGGCGCCCGAGTCCTCGCAGACCTGGGCGGCCACTACCTGGAGCGCAAGAAGTATGCCGACGCCGAGCCGATCGTCGCCCGCGCCCTGGAGGATCTCGAGAAGGCGCTCGGCCCCGACGACCACCGCCTGATCCCCGTGCTCTTCCCGCTCGCGACCCTCCGCACCAACCAGGAGCGCTACGCCGAGGCCGGCTCGGCCTTCCGCCGGGTCCTGGCGATCCAGGAGAAGCGCTTTGGGCTCGATAGCCCCGCCGTGGTCGGCACGCTCGTCGGGATGGCCGTCAACGCCGTGAACCAGAACAATCTCGACGAGGCCGTGTCGCTCATGAAGCGCGCCGTGGCCATCAACGAGAAGGCCCTCGGCCCCGACCACCCCGACACGGCCGACAGCCTGGACAGCCTCGCGGCCATCTACTTTCTCAAGGCCGATCGTAAGCCGACCGCCCAGGTCGAGGCGCTCCTGAAGCGGGTGCTGGCCATTCGCGAGAAGGCCCTCGGGCCCGAGCATTCCAAGACACTTCGATCTATTACCATGTTCGTCGGCGTCGAGCTCGAGCGGGCCCAGTCACCGTCGGCCGAGGTCGAGGCGCTGCTGAAGCGGGCCCTGAAGCTGCCGGCGAAGACGCTCGGGGACAACCTGCCATTTCTCGTCAAGAATGCATGTGAATTTGCCTCCTTCGAGTTCATCTTCGAGCATCCTGACCGGGCCGGGCCGATGCTCCGGGGGGCCCTCGCTCTGGCCAGTCGTGCCGAGCCCTCGCAGCGCGACGGGGTGGTGACGGTCCTGGAGATCGAGGCCGAGACCTTCCGCGATGTCACCAAACGCCCCGTCGAGGCCGATGCCCTGGACGCCCTCGCCAGGGAGCTGAGCGGGGCCGTGCAGCGGACCGCGCATTGAGCCGCGGCCCCGGCCCCGAGCGGCCCCGGGCCGGCTTGTCGGCCCGTCGGGGGGCGGGTACGGTGGAGATGGGGTCGGCCCGAAGGGCGGGGGTGATCCGCGACGGATGCGGCTGGGGGTGCGATGGGAAACGGCGGGGACGACGAGGCCGAACGGCCGAGGGCCGGGCGGGTCGCCCGGGTCGCGGCGGGGGCGGTGGTGGTCGCAGCGGTCGCGGCGGCGGGTTGGGCGTGGGCAAGGTGGTCGAACGGGAAGCAAGCGCCGAGGGACATGGTCCTGCCCGGGGTGGTCGAGATCCAGGAGGTCCGGCTCGGGTCGAAGGTCGGCGGGCGGGTCCGCGAGGTCCGGGTGCTGGAGGGGGACGTCGTCAAGGCGGGCGAGCCGCTGGTGGTCCTCGACGTGTCCGAGCTCGAGGCGCAGCGGGCCCAGTGGAAGGCCCGGCTCCGGGCCGACGAGGCCGCGTTGGAGAAGGCCCGGAACGGGCCGAGGCGCGAGGAGATCGACGCGGCCACGGCGGCCGTCGCCGCCGCCGAGGCGCGGTCGGCCCGGCTGAAGCGGGGCTTCCGCGAGGAGGAGGTCCGGCAGACGAAGAACGACTGGCTGAGCGCCGAGGCCGGCCTGAAGCTCGCCGAGGAGAACCTCGGCCGCTATGGCGCGTTGGCCCGCCGCGGCAGCGCCACCCAGGCCGAGGTCGACTCGGCCCGGGCCGACCACGACCGGGCCCGCGGCCGCGTCGAGGCGGCCCGGGCGCACTACGACATGCTCAGCAAGGGGAACCGGCCGGAGGACATCGCCGAGGCCGACGCCCTGCTCGCCCAGGCCCGCGCCAACCTCGCGTTGCTGAAAGCCGGCACCCGGGCCGAGGATATCGAGGCCCTGGAGGCCCAGGTCGAGCTGACCCGCGCCCGGCTCCGCGAGGTCGAGGACAACCTGGCCGAGGCGGTCGTCCGCGCCCCGGGGAAGGCCGCCGTCGACACCGTCTCGGTCCGCAAAGGGGACCTCGTCGCCCCCGGCCAGGCGGTCGTCCGCGTGCTCAAGGCCGACGACCTCTGGGTCAAGGTCTTCGTCCCCGAGACGGAGCTGGGCCGCGTCCGGCTCGGCCAAGGCGCGACGGTGACGGTCGACTCGTACCCCGGCCTCCGGTTCGCCGGCCGGGTCGTCCAGGTGGCCACCGAGAGCGAGTTCACCCCGCGGAACGTCCAGAGCGTCGACGAGCGCCGGCACCAGGTCTTCGCCGCCAAGGTCCACGTCGACGACCCGCGCGGGGTCTTCAAGTCGGGCATGGCGGCCGAGGTCACGGTCCCGGCCGGGGCCGGCCGATGACCGCCGACGGCCCGGTCATCGACGCCCGCGGGGTGGTCGTCCGGTTCGGCCGGGTCACGGCGGTCGACGGCGTGACCTTGACCGTCGGCCACGGCGAGGTCTTCGGCCGGCTCGGCCCCAACGGCTCGGGCAAGACCACGTTGATCCGCGCCCTCTGCGGCCTGATCCCGCTGGCCCGCGGGACGGCCCGCGTGCTCGGCCGCGACGCCGGCCGCGAGTCGGAGGCCGTCCGCGCCGGGATCGGCTACATGTCGCAGAAGTTCGCCCTCTATGAAGACCTGACGGCGCAGGAGAACCTCGATTTCTACTCGGGCGTCTACGGCCTCGCGGCGGCCGAAGCCCGGCGACGGCAGCGGGAATTGGTCGGCGAGGTCGGCCTGGCGCCGTACCTCCGGCGGCGGGGCGGGCAGCTCTCGGGGGGCTGGAAGCAGCGGCTGGCATTGGCGTGCGCGCTGTTGCACCGGCCGCGGCTGGTCTTCCTCGACGAGCCGACGGCGGGGATCGACCCGGTCGCCCGCCGCGAGCTCTGGGACCTCTTGTTCCGGCTCGCCGAGGAGGGGGTCACGCTGTTCGTCACGACGCACTACATGGACGAGGCCGAGCGCTGCGGGCGGGTCGGCTACATGCAGCAGGGGCACCTGCTGGCCGTCGGCCCGCCCGCCGAGCTCGTCCGCTGGCCCGGCGTGACCCCGCCCCAGGCGCGCTGGGTCGAGGTCGTCGGCGACGACCCGGCCGGCACGCTCCTCCGCGTCCAGGGGGTGCCGGGTGTGCTCCAGGCCACCGTCTTCGGCCGCGCGGTCCGGGCCGTCGTGGCCGAGGACCTGGCCGACGACGCCCTCGCCGCCGCGACCGGCGCCGAGGTCCGCCCCTCGGCGCCGAACCTGGAGGACGTCTTCGTCGCCCGCGCCCGCGCCCGCGAGCCGGTGCCGGCGACCCCGGCACGGGGGGCCCCGCGATGACCCTCGGCCCGGCCTCCCGGCGGCTGGCGGCGCTCGCCCGCAAGGAGCTGCTGCACATCGTCCGCGACCCCACCACGCTGTTCTTCGCCGTCTTCCTGCCGGTGCTCGAGCTGTTCCTGCTCGGCTACGCCATCGACACCAACGTCCGGCACGTCCGCACCGTCGTCTTCGACGCCGCCCGGACCCAGGAGAGCCGCACCTTGCTCCGGCGGTTCACCAACTCGGAGGACTTCCGGGTCGTCGGCGAGGTCTTCTCCGACCGCGACCTGGCCGCGGCGCTCGTCTCGGGCCGGGCGCGGGTGGGGATCAAGGTGCCCGAGGACTACTCCCGGCGCGTGCAGGCGGGCCGGACCGGCCAGGTGCTCATCCTCGTCGACGGCTCGGAGTCGAGCGTCGCGGCCGAGGCGGTCAACGTCGGCAACGCCATCGCCCTGGAGGAGTCGCTCGGCCGCCTCCTCCAGGGCCGCGCGATGCCCGTCGAGGCCCGGCCCCGCGTCCTGTTCAACCCCGACACCCGCTCGCCCAACTTCTTCATCCCCGGCCTGATGGTCGTCCTCTCCCAGATGATGGCCATCATGCTCTCGGCCAACACCGTCGTCCGCGAGAAGGAGAAGGGCACGCTCGAGCAGCTCTTCATGACGCCGATCCGGCCGGCCGAGCTCGTCCTCGGCAAGATGGCGCCCTACCTCGGGCTGGTCCTGGGCGAGTTCTGCGTCATCGGCCTGCTGATGGCGACGGCCTTCCGGGTGCCGGTCCACGGCAGCTTCGCGACGCTCGTGGCGATCAGCCTGCCGTTCTTCCTGGCGATGATCGGCTGGGGCCTGGCGATCTCGACCCGGGCCGCGACCCGCGACGCGTCGATGCAGATGTCGACCGCGACGGTCCTGCCGTCGGTCTTCCTGTCCGGCTACGTCTTCCCGCTCGACTCGATGCCGGTCGGGTTCCGGTACCTGGCCGGGGCGATGCCGACGACCTGGATGATCGACGCCGCGCGCGGCGTGATCCTCCGCGGCGCCGGCTGGGCCGAACTCTGGCCGAATGTCGCCGTCTTATGGATGATGGCGGCCGTGTCGCTCGCCGCCGGCGCAGCACTGTTCAAGAAGCGATTGGGGTAACGCCGCGCGGATCGGGCGGATCTCTTCACCAGGTCGTGCGGCGGGCGCGGCGGACGCGGGCCCAGACCTCGTCGGCCATGTCGCAGCGCCAGACGCCGCCGAGGAGGTGGTTGAAGCGCGCGTCGAGGTCGGCCTGGAGCTCGACGCGGTCGATGAAGGCGGGGCCGTGCTGCGAGAGCAACGTCTCCAGCGGGCCGGCCGCGAGCCGGGCGGCCTGCTCCTCGGTCAAGGGGCGCCGGGCGATCGTCAGGATGGCGTCCCAGGCGACCTCGGGCTCGTCGCAGCAGGCGTCGAACAGCGAATAATCGCCGGCCAGCCAGTCCGACACCAGGTTCTCGACCTCGGCGGTATGCATCGGAATCGGCCCCCACGACGGGACGATCGAGCCGGGACGGCCGGCCGCGCGCGGGCGATCGGCGACGCCGGCCTCCGCGGGGCGCCCCGGTCCATGATCGGGCCGGGGACGACCCCGACGACCATCAACACGTTCTTTGATCGGACCTACGAGAAGAGGAGTGCTCCGACCCGGCGCCTCCGGCCCCGGATCGGGGGCCTGGACGTCGGATCACAACTGTGGCGGCGCGGGCGACTGCGGGCCTGGCGCGACCCCGCCGCGGCCGTTCTCGTCGGTTTACTCCGCCGAAGTCGCCTTGTCAAGTCCCCAATTCCCCCGAATCCGAACGCAAGCTCGTTAACATCCACCAACATGCCAGTTTAGGAAAAACTCGTCGTTCGCCCTCGCGACCGGCGGTAGGGACGATCGCCCCCACCAGGCCGCGGTAGCGGCGCCGGACCGCGGCCGCGTCCAGCCCCTCCGTGTTGCGGAGGATGGCCGCCGCGCGATGGACCCACCCGAAGGCCACCCGCACCTCCGGCCAGGACGCGGCCGTCGCCTCCAGGCCTTTCACCAGGATCGGATCGGTTGCCGACGCTCCGCGGGCAGATCGGCACGCCGCGGCGTGCCGACTCGGCATGGATCTCCGGGAGGCTGCGATGCTCGGCGTGGCGGAGGGCGCCGATCAGGGCGATGACGTCGAGGCCGAACTCGTGCCGGGGCAGGACCAGCCGCCCCTCCGCGGTGAGTCCCGCCGACGACGAACGTTCCGGGACTCGCCCCGTCGTCATCGGCCGCTTTCGTGGACCCGTCCGCCACGAGTCGGGCGAGCGGGCCTTCCGTCCTCGCGGTGGACAGCGACACGGCCGCCTGATACAGTTCGCCAAGCGGGTTTGTTGAATCTTGGTGAAACATCGCCCGCGATCCGTCCGGTGGACGTCGCCGAGGAGCTTGCCGATGTCGGCCACGACGGGTGTATGCCGCGGCTTCCTGGAGAACCGGCCGACGAGGCGGGAGGCGCTGCGGGCCGGTGCCCTGACCTTCGCCGGCCTGGGGCTGCCCGCGTTGCTCCGGTCGCGCGCCGAGGCGGCGCGGGCCGACGTCGCGCGGGGGCCCGGGTTCGGCCGGGCGCGGTCGTGCATCCTGATCTTCCAGTGGGGCGGCCCCAGCCAGCTCGACACCTGGGACCCGAAGCCCGATGCCCCCACCGAGGTCCGCGGCGAGTTCCAGCCGATCGCCACCCGCACCCCCGGCCTGTTCCTCTCCGAGCACTTCCCCCTCCTGGCGCAGCGGACGGACCGGCTGACGGTCGTCCGGTCGATGAGCCACGACGACCCGGCGCACCTCTCGACGGCCCACCGGGTCCTGACCGGCCACCTCGCCCCCACGCCGTTCTCCGACGCCGCCGGCCCCTCGCCCCGCGACTGGCCGCACCTCGGGGCGATCGTGGCCAAGGTCCGCCCCAGCCGCGGCGTCCTGCCGTCGAGCGTCACCATGCCCTGGACCGTCGCCCACCCCGCCGCCCCCGGCGGCCGGGCCCCGGGACAGGACGCCGGCTGGCTCGGCAAGAGCTACGAGCCATTCCGCGTCGAGGGCGACCCCAACGCCCCCGACTTCCGCGTCACCGGCCTGGACCTTCCCGAGGGCGTCTCGCCCGACCGCATGCAACGGCGCCGCTCCCTGCTCGCCCGTTCGGCCGGCACCCCGGCCCCAAGCTCGTCCTGGGACGCCTTCCAGGCCCGCGCCCTGGACACCCTCACCGCCGCCGAGACCCGCGGCGCCTTCGACATCCACCGCGAGGACCCCAGGACCCGCGACCGCTACGGCCGCCACATCCACGGCCAGTGCCTCCTGCTGGCGCGGCGCCTCGTCGAGGCCGGCGTCGGCCTGATCACGGCGAATTGGCACGACGACGGGCAAAACTTTTGGGATACACATTCAAATAATTTCAATCGTTTAAAAAATGATCTGATGCCCCCGTCCGACCGGGCCTTCGCGGCGCTGCTCGACGACCTCGGCGCCCGCGGCCTGCTCGACGAGACGCTGGTCGTGTGGGTCGGCGAGTTCGGCCGCAACCCCCGGATCACGGCGGGCAACGCTGGCCGCGAGCACTGGCCGCGCTGCTACTCGGCGGCCCTGGCCGGCGCCGGGATCGCCGGGGGACGTGTCCACGGCGCCTCCGACCGCTGGGCTGCCTACCCCGCCCGCGACCCCGTCAGCCCCGACGACCTCGGCGCCACCATCCTCCACGCCCTCGGCATCGACCCCTCCCAGGAGCTCACCGACCCCGTCGGCCGCCCCTTGCGCGTCAACACCGGCACGCCGCTGGCCTCCCTCTTCTCTTAAACAATACAAATGAGCATCGGCGAACATTTAACGATCGTGATCCACCCCGCCGTCGACCCGTGCCGCCTGGAGGCCCTGAAGGCCGAGGCGCCGGGGGCGCGCTGGGTCAACGCGGCCGACGAGGCCGAGGCGGCGTCGGCGATGCCGGGGGCCGACGCCTTCCTCGGCAAGGTCACGCCGGCCTTGCTCGCTCGCGCGAATCAACTTCGATGGGTCCAGGCCTTCACGGCGAGCCTCGAGCACTACCTCTTCCCCGAGCTGGTCGCCCACCCCTGCGCCCTGACCAACACGCGCGGCCTCTTCGGCGACGTGATCGCCGACCAGGTGATGGGGTACATCCTCTGTTTCGCCAGAAACCTGCACATTTACATCCGCCAACAGGTCGAGCGGCGGTACGAGCCGGTCGGGGGCGAGGCGGCGCGGGTGGACAACGCGCACGGGCCGGGGACGGCGGGCGCCATGGACCGGGCGACGACCTACCTGCCGGCGGCGAGCCTCGGCGTCGTCGGCTTCGGCGGCATCGGCCGCGAGGTCGCGCGACGGGCGCTCGCGTTCGGCATGACCGTCCGCGCCGTCGACCGGTACCCCGACCGCGTCGGGCGACCCGACGGGGTCGAGTCGGTCGAGGGGCTCGACGCGCTGCCCGACCTGCTCGCGCGGTCGGACTTCGTCGCGATCGCCGCGCCGCTGACGCCCGAGTCGACGCGGCTATTCGACGCCCGCTTACTGGCTCACATGAAGCGGACGAGCTGTCTCATCAACGTCGGCCGCGGGGCGATCGTCGTCCTCGACGACCTCGTGGCGGCCCTCCGCGCCGGCCGGCTCGCCGGCGCGGCGCTCGACGTCTTCGAGGTCGAGCCGTTGCCGGCCGACCACCCGCTCTGGTCGCTGCCGAACGTCATCCTGACCCCGCACACCGCCGGCTATTCGCCCGTCGTCGCGCCGCGACACCTCGCCACGCTCGTCGCCAACGTCCGCCGCTTCGCCCGCGGCGAGCCGCTCCTGAACGTGGTGGACAAGGCCCTCTGGTTCTAGCGCCCGGCCCCCGCCAGTCGCGCGACGAAGGCCGCATGATCGGGCGTGGCCAGGCCGCGCTCCAGGGCATCGATCAGCGCGTTCAAATCCCCGGCGAAGAGCGCCGCCGGGTCGAGCCAGAGGCCGGGGAAGACCTCCGATCGGACGAGGCCGTCGGGGCCCGGCGGCAATTCCTCGAAACGATCGCCGCGCAAGGCGAGCCAGCGGACTTCATTCGGGTCGAGGCCGATGAAGAGGTGTTCGAGGACGCCCGCGCGCTCGTAGTCGAGCCGCTTCGGGCCGAGGTCGACGTCGCGACTCGACCGCGCGACTTCGACGACCAACTCCGGCGTGCCCACGATGAAGCCGACGACGACCCGGCTCCGGCCCCCGGCCCCCTCGGGGATGCGGAGCAGGGAATCCGGCTGGGGCTCGCCGGACCGTCCCAGCTTGGTCGTCGCGTTGTCGGCCCCACGGACGCCCGGCGTGAACCGCTCGTAGTGGAAGAGCCAACCCGACACGACATGACTCGTCCAGCCGTGGTCGTCGCGCAGCGGCGAGGGCATGTAGACCACTCCCCCGATCAACTCGGCCCTCGTCCCGGGCGGCATCGCCTCGTAACGCGCGTGGAAGGCCGGCTGGTCGAGCCTTTGGCCCGCCGCCAGCGGCGGCAACGTCCAGCGACCCTGCCGATCCCCCGTGCTCATCGCGGCGGCCTCCGACTCCGATCCCGCCTCGGGGCGATCAGGCGCTCTCCTTCTTCCGCTCCGCCTTGGAGGGCGTGATCGCCAGGGGGGGGACGTCGAAGAGGCGGCGCTCCTTGCGGACGACCTCGGGGGTGACGACGAACTTGCCCTTCTCCTTCTCGGTACGGTCGGGGAGCTCGTACATGATGTCGAGCATGATGTCCTCGACGATCGACCGCAGGCCGCGGGCGCCGGTGTCCTTGGCCTTGGCCTTCTTGGCGATCTCGACGAGGGCCTCGGGGGTGAACTCGAGCGCGGCGCCTTCCATGTCGAAGAACTTCTGGTACTGGCGGACCAGGGCGTTGCGCGGCTCGGTCATGATCTGGACGAGGGCGTCGACGTCCAGCGGCATGAGCGGGCAGGTGATCGGCAGGCGGCCGACGAACTCGGGGATCATGCCGTATTCGAGGATGTCGTCGGAGGTGACGCGGTCGAGCAAGGCGCCCAGCTCGTTGTTGTGCTCGGCGTTGGACTGGCTGCCGAAGCCGATGGTCTTGCGGCCGATCCGGCGGGCGATGATGTTCTCGAGGCCGACGAACGTGCCGCCGCAGATGAACAGGATGTTCGTCGTGTCCATCTGGATGTACTGCTGCTCGGGGTGCTTGCGGCCCCCCTGCGGCGGGACGTTGGCGATGGTGCCTTCCAGCATCTTCAGCAGCGCCTGCTGGACCCCCTCGCCGGAGACATCCCGGGTGATCGAGACGTTGTGGTTGGTCTTGCCGATCTTGTCGATCTCGTCGATGTAGATGATGCCGCGCTGGGCGCTCTCGAGGTCGAAGTCGGCGGCGTGCAGGAGCTTCAGGAGGATGTTCTCGACGTCCTCGCCGACGTAGCCGGCCTCGGTCAACGTCGTCGCGTCGCCGATGGCGAAGGGGACGTTGAGGATGCGGGCGAGGGTCTTGGCCAGCAGGGTCTTGCCGCAGCCGGTCGGGCCGATCAGGAGGATGTTCGACTTGTCGAGCTCGACGTCGCTGTCGGGGTCCTCGCCGTGGACGAGCCGCTTGTAATGGTTATGGACGGCGACGGCGAGGACCTTCTTGGCGCGGTCCTGGTCGATGACGTACTGGTCGAGCTGCTCCTTGATCTCGCGCGGGGTGGGGATGTCGGTGAAGAGGGTCTTGGGGACCCCGCGGCGGCGGCGTTCCTGGTCGAGGATCGACTGGCAGAGCTCGATGCACTCGCCGCAGATGTAGACGTCGCCGGGCCCCTCGACGAGCGGGCCGACGTCGCGGTAACTCTTGCGGCAGAAGGAGCAATACGCGTTCTTCTTGGTCGCCCCCCCGGCGGTGCCGCCGGGCGGCAGGCCGGAGTTGCGGCGGCCGCCGCCCCCCGAGCCGCCCGAGCCGTCCTTTCCCGATGGCATGCCTGGTCCTTTCGTCCGTCTCTAGGGGAGGCCCGGCCGGCGCGGTCGCGCGGAGCAGATCCATTCGTGCGGCCGGGTGTGCCGCGCGGCGTCTCGGAGCTCGGGACGGGGGATGCCGGCCGGACGATCGCCGAAAGGGAGAGGGGCGGGCGCGGCGGCGGGAGTCTCCCTCCGCCGGCTCCGTCCGGGAGGGGCCTCGACCGCGCTGGTGCAACCCGCCGGCCTCTCGGTGATCGGGGCAGGCCCTCGCCGTCCGCGACTGACCCATTTTAGGTCACGAACCGGGCCCATGCAAGGCCGCCGGCGCGATTCAGTGCCGCCTCAACCGCGCCCGTCGGCCCGCCCCAGGCCCCCCGCGCGGAGCCAGGCCAGCAGTTGCCGACCGGCTTTGCCGAAGGGCCGATCGGCCAATGCCTCCGGCCCCTCCCAGGCCACCCGCGCCAGACCCGGTCCGGGCGTCGGGTCGCCGCCGATGCCCTCCGCGCCGTGCGCCGACAGGGTGACCCGGTGCTTCGTCACCCCGAAGCGGACCGTCTTGACCGCCGGCCCGACCCGCGCCTCGACGCCCGTCAATCGGCGGACCCCCTCGGCCAGGTCCACCGCGTCGCCGAAGGAGCGGCCCGCCGGGTCGGCGCCGGAGAGGTGGATCGTCGGGAACTCCCAGAAGCCGCCCCAGAGCCCGACCGGACCGCGTTGCACGACCAGGATTCGGCCCTCGCGGACGACCAGGGCGCAGGCCTCGGCCACCTCGAGCGGCGCCGCGCGATCGGCGACGACCGGCAGGGTATCCTGGAGCCCCCGTGCGCGGGCGAGGCAGTCGGCCGCGACCGGGCAGACGAGGCACGAGGGATTCTTCGGCGTGCAGACGACCGCCCCGAGCTCCATGAACGCCTGATTGAAGACCCCCGGCCGCTCCGGCGGCACGAGCCGCTCGGCCGCCCGCCAGAGCCGGGCCTGCGAGGCGGTCGTCTTCAGGTCCGCGCCCCAGGCCAGCCAGCGGGCCAGGACGCGCTGTGTGTTCGCCTCGACGATCGGCGCCGGCCGGTCGAACGCGAACGAGACGACCGCGCCGGCGATGTAGCGGCCGACCCCCGGCAAGGCTCGCAACGCCTCGACGTCGCCGGGCACGACCCCGCCGTGACCCTCGACGATCGCCCGCGCCGCCGCGTGCAACTGCCGGGCGCGACGGTAGTAGCCGAGCCCCTCCCACGCCTTCAGGACCGTCGCCTCGTCCGCCGCGGCCAGGTCCGCGACCGTCGGGAATCGGGCCAGGAACCGCTCGTAGTACGGCACGACCGCCGCGACCGTCGTCTGCACCAGCATCGTCTCGGAGACGAGGATGCGATACGGGTCGCGCTCCGCGCGCCAGGGGAGCTCGCGATGCCCCCGCTCGTACCAGTCGATCAACCGCCCCCGCATCCGTGCGACCCAACCCGGGTCGCGATCCGGCCCGTCATCCTGCCCCGTGGCTCCGCTCGTCGCCCGCGGTCGTCCCATCGCCCG
This sequence comes from Isosphaeraceae bacterium, assembly GCA_035551935.1. Taxonomy (GTDB): domain Bacteria; phylum Planctomycetota; class Planctomycetia; order Isosphaerales; family Isosphaeraceae; genus DASZMJ01. Next base: position 1,638 of record DASZMJ010000110.1, on the reverse strand, counting down.
AATCCCTCGACGCCCTGCTGTTCCACCGTCGTCGAGTGTAGCCGGTCGCACGCCGAGGCCGCACACTCTACGGCACGAATTGTCGATATGCAACTTGACATCCTGAAAACAGAGGTCATAATCCAAATACAGGGACGACGACAAGGGATTCGCAAGTAAGTCAGGCGGATCACGAGTCCCTGAGTGGAGCGGGACGAACCGATGCAGGGGCCGACTCGAAGGGGAGTCACGACGATGAGGACGTGTGCGAGTACGGGAGGGGCGGCGGCGCGGCCGGACGCGTTCGAGCGGCTGGTGCGTTTGCTGAAGGACAACGAGCGGCTCGTCGGCGAGCTGAAAGACCTGGGCGACAAGCTGCTGCGGGCCCGGGCCTATCGGGCAGATCCGGGGTGCAACGTGGCGCTGGCCGAGGCGCATATCAACCGGCTCCGCGCCAAGCATTCGGGCGTCCTCGCCCTGCTCCGGGCCAATCGCATCGAGGCGCACGAGCTGACCTCCTGAAGGCCGGCGGATACGGGCTCGATCGCCCCTGACAGGGTCCGCTGTGCGGACCGAAGTCGAACAAACGCAACGGGAACGGTCCTACGAACGAATGCCTGGTCAGCACTTGTCACGACATCAAACGATCGCCGGTCGGAAGTCTGCGGCTCGCGCGTGGAAACGAATCTTGAAACCGGGACGAACTTGGCCCGATCGCGAGGGAGAGAGATGGCCCGAGTCAGTCGGCTAGGCCCCTTGACGGAGGGGCGGAGGAAGCTGGCGGCGAAGTACGTGCCGCTGGCGAGGTCGCTGTCGAAGCGGCTGGCGGCGGTGCGGCCCTGGTTGTCGGACGACTTCGCGTCGGCCGCCTCGGGGGCCTTGGTGGAGGCGGCCGGGAGTTACGACCCGGCGCAGGGTGTGACCTTTGCGACCTTCGCGCGGCACCGCATCCGAGGGGCGTTGCGCGAGGTGCTCCGCTACCATCCCCGGACCGGCTGGCGCCGCTGCCGCGGGGCGCCGAAGGTCCTCCGGTTGTCGTCGGACCTCGAACGCCTCGGCCGGGTCCTCTTCGGGAGGGATCGCGAGGGGCCCGGCGCCGTGGTGGAGTCGGCCGAGATCTTCGAGCACTGGCTCGAATGCCTGTCGGCCCGGCACGCGGAGGTCTGCCGGCTGTACTACATCGGCCAGCGGACGCAGGCGCAGATCGCCCACGTCCTCGGCTGCAAGCAGCCCCGCGTCGCCCGCCTCCACCGCGAGGCCCTCGACACCCTCGGGGCCCGGCTGCGGGACCACGGCGTCAGCATGCAGTAAGGGAGTCGATAGCAGGAACGTGCGAATTCCTCCGTGTGTTCCGACCTCCAACTTCTCCGACTTTCATCTTTCCACTTCTCTGAATGAAGGAACTTGGAAATGCTCGTCCTGAAGCGCAACGAGGGTCAGTGGGTGGACGTGATCCACAAGTCGGGCGACGTGCTCCGCGTCCGCGTCTACGACATCGGGCTCGACAACCGGGGCCGGGTGAACCTCGCATTCGACGACTCCGCGCGCAACTTCGAGATCCAGCGCCCCGAGCGGCTCGCCCCCCGCGTGCCGTCGCGGCGCCGGGCCCCGTCGCGAGAGGAGGTGACCATCGTCCCCTAACATCGACTTCGCTTCGTC
>DASZMJ010000109.1:0-30003 GCA_035551935.1 Isosphaeraceae bacterium | reverse complement strand
CCAAAGGGGATCGGTCCGCACGGCGGACCCTACGAAAGGCAGGCGATCCGAGCGATTCCGTATGACCACGCCAAGATGGTCCGCGGTGGGTGGCACGCCCAGCAAGGGCGTGGTTTGCGGCCCGGCCACGCCCTTGCAGGGCGTGCCACCCACCGCGGACCGGTTTCGAGTCGTCGGGCCACGACGAACGAATCGGTCTCATCCCGTCACTCCTCTACGTCGTGTTCGTCCTCCCGGATGATCTCCTCAATCGCGGGAGGAGGCATGCCGGTCTCCGGGGCGCGGGGTCGCGGGCCGTCGACGGCCTGGCGGACGGCGATGGTGACGGCGACTCCGATCAGCATCGCCATGAAAAGACCGTCGACACTCCCCCCGGCGAACAGCAAGAAACAGAAGAGGCCGACGAACACGCCGCCGATCAGCCCCGCGATCGCCCCGAGCCACTGGCCGGGCGTGCGGGCGAGGAGGACGATGCCCGCCAGCCCGGTCCCGCCGATCAGCCCGCAGACGACCACATCGGGGGTCGGCGGGCCGTGCACGGCCCGGAACAGGCCGAAGACGAGGGCGTAGCCGATCGGGATGGTGAGGGCGCGCCGCAGGGTCAGCTTGGGAAGATGGTTTGAGATGAAAACACAAAGTTTTTCCCAGGTTCTCAGCATAAGAGGGCAAGCATTTCCTGCGGCCTCGGGTGGGCTTCGGGCCGCGTGGTCCGGTCCCGGAAGGCGTCGGCCCGCTCGCGGCCGAGGCCGGGTGTGGCGAGGCCGGCCGCGGTACCCGCTAGGACTTTGGAGCAGCGACCGCGACGCAGTACTGCCGGGCCAACCGCCGGATCGCGTCGGACCCCAACACCCCCTCGGCGAGATGGGTCGGGATCGAGGCGATGCCGAGCCGAGTTCCCATCAGTGTCCCGACGATCGCGCCGAGTGTATCGACGTCTCCCCCCAAGTGTATCGCCTCGGCGACGGCCCCCGGCCACGACGACGGATGGCGGAGGACCGCCCAGAGCGCGGCCAGGACCGTGGGCACCACGAACGGGGTGATGACCGGCCTGGAGAATTCCGGCCGCGCGGAGCCGGCCCACGCGATCGCGTGGAGGGCCGTCTCCCTGTCCTCCCGGAGGCGTGACGGCAGGTCCTCGATCAGGCCCGCGAACGTCGCCTCGTAGGGCCGGATCGCATCGGCGATCGAGCCGCAGAACGGGGACTCGTCCAACGCGTCGACGGTCGCGAGCAACTGGGCGGCCTTCGCGACCGCGACGCCGCCCGCCACGCTCCGCGGGTCCTGGTGCGTGATCCGGGAGACGTCGGCCACCGCCTCGGGTAGTCGCCCGGGATCGCGGAGGAAATAGAGCCCGAGGGCCCCCGTCCGCATCGCCGTCCCGTTCCCGGCCTGGCCCACCGGGGCGCCGCAGGTCGTCCAGTCGCGAGTCCTCAGGAAGGCGTGGGCCGCGAACGTGCAGGCCCCACCGGGCCCGACGACCGACTGGGTCTTCCAGAGGGAGGCGATGGAGCGCGCGACGTCGGCCGGCTCGAGCCTGCCCCGCCTGACGATCGATTCGATGGTGGCGAGCGTCAGTTGCGTGTCGTCGGTGTACTGCCTGCGGGGATAGCCTTCGACCTCCGCGAAGCCGCCGAGAAGGGCCCGCTTCCTCGGCAACTGGTGCTCCCAATACCCCTCGAAGGGGGCGCCGAGGGCATCCCCGACGGCGCAGCCGACGAGACAACCGAGGAAGCGACTCTCCAGGTCTGGCCGCGATTCGGTCACGAGCGTGTCCCGATCAGCCGAGGGTCAGTCGTCGGGGCCCTTGGAGCATGCATCACAAGAGCGAGAGGATTTCGTGTGGCCCGGCATCGGCCTCAAGCCGCGTGACCCGGTCCCAGAGCGCCTCGGCCCGCTCGCGGCCGATCGCGGGGATGGAGAGGGAGAGGAACTTGGCGCGGAGCTGGGCGTCGGTCAGCGGGTTCTTGTCGTGGCCGGGGGGGAAGTCGACGCGGGATTGGAGGGTCGTGCCGTCGTCGAGCGTGACGGTGACGCGGTTCGGGATGCCGGCGGGATAGCCGGCGGTGAGGTCGGGGTCCTCGGTGACGGTCGTACGCGACACGAGGTCGAGCAGAGCGGGGTCGGCCAATCGCTCGGGCGTGAACTGGGCGGCGGAGACCTCGCCGTCGACGAGCGCGACGGCGGTGCAATAGGGGAGGCTGTGGTCGGCTGTCTCGCGGGTCCGAGGTCGCCACTTCTCGGGGTCCTGGCCGATGATCTCGACGGCGGTGCGGAAGGTGGCGATGTCGATGCTGGCGATGCGCCGGGGGTCGCCGATCTTCGGGCGCAGCTCGAAGGCGGCGGCGATGGCCGACTGGCTGTGATACTCGGCGGGGACGAACTTGATGGAGGTCTTCGGCAACATCCAGTCCTCGGCCTTCGGGCCGCCGAGGGTCGGGATCGATAAAGGGCCGGAAACTTGTTGACAAAAGCCCATGTCCCCCTCGAACAGGGGGGCCGGGCCGGTCATGCCCGCGCGGGCGAGCAAGGCCGCGAAGACGCCGTTGCGCGCCGCGTGGGCGAACGCGGCGCCTTTCCACATCGACAGCTCGCCGGCCCGCGTCAGCCGGAGGGCCGTGCCGGTCGTCCCCGCGATGCCGAGCGCGTGGACGGCCTGCGCATGCGACAGGCCCAGCAATTTCGAGGCGGCGAGGCAGGACGAGAGGCAGCCATAAGTCACGTGGTCCCAGCCCCGCGCGCGGATGCTCGCCGCGTCGCAGAGCCGGCACTGCACTTCATACGCGACCGCCGCCGCCGCGATCCACGCCTTCCCGACGGCCCCGACGTGCTCGCCCGCGGCCAGGATCGCCGCCCAGTTGTCGCTCGGGTGGGCGGGTTCCAGAGAAAGATACGTGTCGTTGCAATCGAGGTAGCGGATATGCACGCCATTCGCGAACGCCGCCCAGTCCGGCGCCGACCGTCCCCCGCCGATCAGGGCCGCGCCCGGCTCGGAGTGGACCGCCGCCGCGACCTGCCGCGCGATCGTCGGCGCCGGCTCGCCGAGCGCCCCGGCGGCACATCCCAGGGCGTCGATCAGCCTCCGCTTCGCCTCGGCCACGACCCCCGCCGGCAAGGCCTCGAACCGGGTCGACAGCGCGAATTCCACGAACCGATCGGCCAGTGTCTCGGGCATCGCGGGGCCTCGTCCATCGGGGTGCGGTCTCGGCGGCGATGATACCCGAACCGCGGCGGGGGAGGGAATCCAACCGCAGATGACGCAGATGAAGAATAATAAAGAATTAAAATAGCCTGGCTTTCTTCATCCATCTTCATCTGCGTCATCGGCGGATCGATTCCCTCCCCTTCGCCGCGACCAGTTGTTCCAGGAGGATACGACGCACCTCGCGGATCGCCTCGCGATCGCGCTGGACGCCGTGGTCGGAGCGGACGAGGCGCTCCGAGGCGACGACGGTGCCGAAGGGGGGCCGCGCGGCGGGGTCGGCGACGACGTCGAGGTGCGAGCTGGCGTAGGGGACGACCGTGTCGCTCGACGCGACGACCGGGCCGGGGCGCGAGGTGCCGATGATCGAGTGGAAGGTGACGTCGCGGCTCGCCTTCATCTCGAGCAACGCCGACAGGACCGACGGCCGGCCCGGCGTGATCGGCTCGAGCGTCTCGATCGAGGTCGGCAGGTGCCGGAACTGCCGGCGGTCGAAGGCTTCGGGGTTGTCCTTGATCAGCCGCGCGAGCAGGTCGTGGTAGTGGTCCGGCTCCGAGATCAAGGACGCCCCCAGGCGGCCGACCGCCCGCCGGCTGTACTCCGAGCCGCGGTGCGGCGTCGCCAGGAAGACGACCCGGCGCACGAACGGCAGGGGCTCGAAGAACGTGTAATGGCGCAACTCGTCGAGCACGGGTTTCGGGCCGACGATCTCGTCGAACGGCCGGTCGGTGCTCAATTCCCAGAGCCTGTTGCCGCTGGAGAGCGCCATCGCGTGGCTCAGGAGGCCCCCCATGCTGTGCCCGAGCAGGACCATCTCCGAGAACGCGGGGTGCCGGTCGCTCGGCGGGTCGAACGTGCGCGCGGCGTCGTTGAGGGCGTCGCGGAGCATCGACGCCGCGATCGGCACCGGCACGCCGGTCGGGTAGAGGAACAGGAGGAACTGGTAGCGGGCGTGGATCTGGGGGTCGCGCAGCAGTTCATTCAACATCGGGATCCAGGCCAGCGGGCTCGACATCAGGCCGTGGACCATGACGACGGGGATCTTGTTCGGGTTGTAGGGCCGCAGGAGCATCAGGCCGGCGCGGTCGGCGGCCTCGCCGGGGCGGAGCAGGCCCTTCCAGCGATAGCGGTTCAGGTCGGTGCGCGACCACATGTACGCCAGCGGGGTCGTCAGGTCCGACTCCAGCGGCAGGGTGCCGGCGCCGCGCTCGACGTAGGGGAAGACGATGGGGTCGACGAGGTTGAGGGTGCAGGGGCGCGGGGCGTCGACGTCGCGGCCGGGGTCGCGGAGCTTGGAGACGGGGCTGAGGAAGGCGGTGAGCGGGAAGGCGGTCTCGGCGGGGAAGAACCGCTCGGCCCCCTTGGGGTGCTCGCCGGCGCGGCGGATGCCGACGAGGGGGACGCCGAGGCCGTCCTGGCGGCTGGTCGAGTCGAGGCCCGTGACCTCGAAGTCGGAGGCGGGGATCAGCCGCTCGACCTCGCCGGGTCGCCAGGGGGAGTGCGACAGGTCCACGCGCAGCAGGTGCTCGCGGCCGTGGACCTTCACGCGGGCCGCGCCGTCGGGCCCGAGCTTGCCGCCCGACTCGGCCAAGGCGGCGCGGAGTAGGCGGTCGAGGGCGCCGTTGTAGAGGTTGCAGGCCATCCGGTACCGCGCGTCGGACCCCTGCCGGCCGGCGACGAGCGCCGGGTCGGGGTCGAGCAGGAAGTCGAAGGCGTAGGCGACCGCGTCGAGGTAGCGGTCGAGCGCCTCGGGGCGTCGCCGACGGTCGAGCCGCCGGCCTTCGAGCCACGACAGCTCGGCCAGCGCGTACACCAGGTCCGGGTCGGGGGCGGCGCGGGCGTTGCGCTCGAGGACCGTCAGGGCGGCCTCGGGGTTGCGGCGGAACTGGCGCTCGAGGTCGTAGCGGCGGAGGACCTCGACGGTCCGCTGACCCGGCCGATCGAGCGCGGCGAGGCTCGGCTGGGTCGCGGCGTACGAGCGGTCACCGCGCCCGGGCTGGACGGTGATCTCCGAGCCGCCGACGGCGAGGGCGGCGAGGATCATCAGGGCGGCGACGTGCATCGGCGAACCCCCAATTGCGTCCGGTCACGACACGAGCCGGCGCCGGACCCGCCGCGCCGCGGCGTAGCCGGCGCGGACGACGCCCAGGCGGTCGAGCAGCCGGTACGGCCTCAGCTCCGTCTGCGTCTCGGCCAGGACCCGCGCGTTGTGGGCGCGCTCGAGGTCGACCTCGATGCAATGCCGGCGGGCCTCGTCGAGCGCGGCCTCGAGCCCGGCGACCCGCGCCGCCAGCTCGGACCGCGCCTGGTGGTGCGCGGCCTGCTGGGCCTCGAAATACGACCGCTCGCGGCGGTGGTCCTCGAGCGCCCGCTCGAAGTTGGCGCGGTGCCGCTCGAACTCGTCGCACTGGCGGGCCCAGGCGGCCTTCGCCTCCTCGGCCTGCGACCGGCCCCAGTCCCAGCCGGCGCGGATCCGCTCGAAGTTGGCGCGGTCCCACTCGCGATCGGTCGAGAGCTTTTCATATTCTTGCTTGAGATACTGGACGTCGCAGCCGAGCTGGTCGACCTGGCGGCGGAGGTCGACGACCCGGGCGGCCTCGAAGTGGTCGAGGACGTTGACCGGGGTGGCGAGGCGGTCGAGGCGGTCGGCCAGGTCGTCGCGGAGGAAGAAGCGGTTGACGCCGTTGGTGGCCGCGAAGCGGTAGCCGTGGCCGAGCACGTCCGGCTCCCACGCGGCGTGGCTGGCCGCGTGCGACAGCGGCAGCAGCGACTCGACGACCAGGACGCCCGGCCGCCACGAGTCCCAGGGGATGCCGCGGAGGACCGCCTCCTCGTGGCATTCGACGTCGATCGAGAGGAAGTCGGGCGGCTCGATCGCGTGCTCGGCGACCAGCGCCGCGACGGTCCGGACCGGCACGGGGTACTCGGCCACCGCGAAGCCGAGGGCGCGGTGGCGGCCGGCGACCTCGGCCGAGAAGGTCGAGTGGCCGGTCAGGCCGTCGGCGTCGGCGATCTCGAAGAAGGTCAGCTCGCCGTCGGCGTCGGAGGCGGCGACGTTGAGGTTCAGGTCGCCGGGCCGGTGCTCGTCGAACAGCGCGTGCTGCGCCGGGATCGGCTCGACGTTCACCCCGCGCCAGCCGCGCAGGTAGAAGAAATAGGTGTTGCTCTCCAGGAACGGGTGATTCGCGCCGATGTCCATGTAGGTCCCGGTCCGGCCGCGGAAGACGCGGTCGAGGAGGATGTCCTCCATGTTCTGCGCGTACGAGACGCGCGCGATCTCGCGCGCCTCGGGGACCTGCACCGGCTTCAGGGTCTTCATCGCTCGCGCCCCCTCGCGGGGCCCCGGCCCCGTCGTCGTTCACGTCAACCGGCCAGCATGCGACCCTCGGCGTCGGCGTCCTCGCCCGCCGGGTCGGCCTCCACGAGGGCGAACCCGCCGCGACCCGACCGCGACTCCCGCACGGCCTCCTCGAGCGCCTCGACCTGCATCTGGAGCCGCGCCAGCTCGCGGACGACGCTGTCGAGCACCAGGCTCATCTCCGAATTCAGCGCGTCGAGCTTGACGTGCAACGCCCAGTTCATGCCGTCGATCCGGTCGAGGACCGGCGGCAGCATCTCCTTCATGCCGACCTCGCGCTGGACGAACGCCAGGTGGCTGTAGACCTTGTGGAGCATCGGCCGGCGAAACCGCGACGTCGCCCGCCAGGCCCGCCCGAAGACCCCCCTGAGCAGCCGCCTCATGGGCACACTCCCCGTGTCCAGGCGCCCTCGGCCCGGCCCGCCGTCGCGGGGGCCCGGCCGGGGGCACAACGCTCGATCACGTCCGCGTACATCGCGGCGGCACGCTTCCAGTGATGTTCCGAATCGACATATTCGAAGGCCGACCTGCCCAGCGCCTCGCGGGCGCGGCCGTCGCGGGCCAGGCCGAGCAGGGCGCGGCCGAGGGCCGACACGGCGTCGGCGTCCCAGGGGATCTTGCGGACGACCCCCTCGGGATAGTCGGCGAACGTGCCCACGTCGGCGACCACGGTCGCGACCCCGTGCCGGAGCAGGTCGAGCAGGGCGCCGGAGGTCTCGCCGTAGGTCGGCGGCCGCCGCAGCGCCACGCCGACGTCGGCGGCCGCGACCAGGTCGAGGAACTCGGCGTCGGATCGCCGGCCGAGGAACCGGACGCGGTCGGCCAGGCCCAATTCCTCGGCCTTCCGCCGCGACTCGCCCCCCTCGCAGTCCTTGCCGACGACGACGTAGATCGCCCCCGGGACCGCCCGCGCCACCTCGGCGAACGCTTCGACCGCCTCGACGATCATCTTGCCGCGCGTCACGTAGCCGAAGCTCGCGACGACCAGCGCCTCGCGCGGGATCGCGTAGCGGTCGCGGATCGCGTCCCGACGCGCCCGCTCCACCCGGACGGGCGTGGCGCCGTGCGGGATGACCTCGGTCTTCGACTCGTGCTCGGGGAAGAGCCGACGGGCCTCGTCGCGGCACCACCCCGAGTGGACGACCACCGCGAGCGAGCGGTCGAAGACCGCCCGGTTCAGGTACAGGCCACGACGCGCGAAGGCGTCCTGGATGCCGCCGGGCTCATCCTTCCACGTGTCGATTCTTCCGAGGATCTCGGCCGCGCGGCGCGGGTCGAACGCCTCGACCTCCCGCGCGAAGTGGCCCGGCTCCGCGTCGTGCAGGTGGGCGTACCACCACTGGAAGCCGGAGAGGCAGAAGTCGTGCAGGACCGCGATCCCCGGGCGTGCCCGGAGGTGCTCGAAAATCGTCTTGTGATAATACGAGTTGCCCATGTGGTAGACGACGGCCCGGTAGTCCACCAGGCCGGCGCGGCGGGCGAGCAGGCGGTGGTCGAAGCAGCCGAAGTCGGCCGACGCGAGGCCGACGTCGGGGACGTAGCCGGAGTCGTGATAGAGGTCGATCGTGTAATAATTCTTCAATTCGTCGATCAGGCGGAGCGTATACGTGCCGACGCCCGAGGGCTTGGGGGGCAGCGGGGCGTACATGGCGATGCGGGGCCGGGGCGCGTGGGGGGCGTCGGCGCGGAGGCGTCGGCCGCGCGGGGCGGGGGCGGCGACGCGTCGCAACGCGGCGAGCGTCCGCTCGGCGGCGGCGTCCCAGGTGAACCGGCCGACGCGGTCGCGGGCCCGGTCGCCCAGGGCCCGCGCCAGGGCCGGGTCGGCGAGCACGGCCGCGAGTTTCGACGACAGGTCGCCCGCGTCGCCGACGTTGGCCAGCAGGCCCGCGTCGCCGACGACCTCGACCTGCGACGAGTTGTTGCCCGCCACCACCGCGGCGCCGCAGCGCATCGCCTCGAGGATCGGCAGGCCGAACCCCTCGTACAACGACGGCAGGCAGAAGACGGCGCAGTGCTGATACAAGGCCCGCAACGCCTCGTCGTCGACGCCGCTGGTCAGCACGAGGCGGTCGCCGACGCCCCGCGCCGCGGCGAACGCCCGGACCCGCTCGGCGTCGCCGTGGTCGACGATCCCGCATGTCACGACGAGCTGATGCGTCAGCCGGAGGGCCGGCGGCAGCAGCGCGAACGCCTCGATCAACGTCCGCAGGTTCTTGTGGTGGTCGATGTTGCTGACGCTGAAGACGAAGGCGCCGGATACGCCCAGTTCGTGCAGGGCGCGCCGCGCCGCCAATGGGCCGGGCGGGTCGGCGCCGTGGTCGATGAAGCGGGTGTCGCTGGCGGCGCCGACGGTGACGACGCGGCCCTCGGGCAGGTTGAGCATCCGCAGGAAGTCGGCGCGGGTCGCGTCGGAGTTGGCCAGGAGGACGTCGTAGCGCCGGAGCCGCTCGAGGTGGCGATACAGCCGCAGGGCGGCGGCGTGGTTGACGAGGTAGTGCTCCTGGTAGACGAACGGGATCAGGTCGTGGACGACCGCGGCGAGCTTCGGGCCCCCCAGCGGCCGCGCCGGCGGGCCGTACTCGCCGTGGAGCTCGAAGGGGCTGAGCGTCAGCAGGACGTCGAGCCCGTCGGGGTTGGTGCGCGCCAGGCGGTCCATCGCGTGGCCGATCGTGCGCTCGCCGCGGTCGCGCTCGACGGCCAACGGGCGGACGACGGCGTTGGGGGCGGTCGGGAAGGCGTCGGTCGGCAGGCCGTCGTGCGCGTAGAAGACGTAGCGCGCGGCCGGGTCGAGCGGCAGGAGCCGCTCCAGGAGGTTGCGGCCGAGCCGGCCGATCCCCCGGTTCCGGCTGCCGGCCGACTGGAGGCCCAACATGTCGATGCCGATGCGCACGTTCTCAGGCCCTCCGGCCGGACACCGGCGCCGACCCGGGCGTCCCCGACGCCCAGGCGGTGCCGCGGGTCGTCCCCCGCCCGTCCCGCCCCGACGCCCCGGCACGGGGCCGATCGCGGGCGGCCGACTCGATCACGTCGGCATACAACGCCGCGGCATGTTGCCACGAATGATGATCCCGGACGTAGCCTTTCGCCGCATCCCCGAGCGTCGCGCGGGCGTGGGCGTCGCGGGCCAGCTCGCGCAACGCGGCGGCGAGGGCCGACGGGCCGTCGGCGTCCCAGCGGACCTTGCGGACGGCCGAGTCGGGGTAGCCGGAGAAGGTGGCCACGTCGGTGACGATCGTCGGCAGGCCGCGGCCGAGCATGTCGAGCAGGGCCGCGGAGGTCTCGCCGTTCGTCGGCGGCAGGCGGAGGCTGACGCCGACGTCCATGGCGCCGATGAGGCCGGCGAACTCGCCGGCGGGCTGGCGGCCGAGGAACCGGACGCGGTCGGCCAGGCCGAGCTCGAAGGCGCGGCGGCGGGCCTCGCCGTGGCCGAGGTCCTGGCCGACGAAGACGAGCGACGCCGCCGGGACCTCCGCCGCGATCGTCGCGAACGCCTCGATCGCCTCGACGTTCATCTTGTTCATGTGGAGGATGCCGAAGCTGCCGAACAGGACCGCGTCGGCCGGCAGGCCGAATCGCGCCCGAGTCGCCGCGCGGGCCTCGGCCGCGACCTCGACGACGGCGCCCCCCATCGGGACGACGGCCGTCTTCGACTCGTGCTCGGGGAAGAGCCGCCGGACCTCGGCGACGCACCACGGCGAGTGGACGACGACCCGCCGGGCCGCCTCGAAGACCGCGCGGTTGAGGTACACCCCGCGCCTCAGGCAAGCCTCCTGCATGTTCCCCGGCTCGGCGTCCCAGGCCGGCAGTTGCGGCAGGATCGCCTCGGCGCCCTCGGGGTCGAACCGGACGACCTCGCGCTCGAAATGGCCCGGCGACACGCCCGGCTGGTGCGCGTACCACCACTGGAAGCCCGACAGCCCGAAGTCGTGCAACGTCACCACGCCGGGCCGGCGGAGCATGGTCTCATAAATGAACTTGTGGTAATGCGAATTCCCCATCTGGTACAGGACGCCGCGATACGGGACCTGGGCGGCGTTGCGGTCGAAGAGGCGGAAGTCGAAGCTGCCGAAGTCGGCGGCGGCGATGGCGGGCTCGGGGACGTAGCCGGGCTCGTGATACAGGTCGATCGCGTAGCGGTCCTTCAAGGCGTCGATGAGCCGGGCGATGTAGTCGGAGATGCCCGAGTTCTTCGGCGGGAACGGCGAGAAGACGGCCAGCCTCGGCCGCGCCCCGTGCGGCCGGTCGGCCCGGAGCCGTCGGGAACTCGGCGCGGCGCATTTCCTGATCGCGTCGAGGGCACGCCCGGCCGTCCGCTCCCAGGTGAATTCCACCGCCCGCGCCGGGCCTCTCGCGCGGAGCGAATCGGCGAGCGACCTGTCGTCGAGCAGGCGCGTCAAGGCCGCGGCGAGATCGGCGGGGTCCTCGGCGTCGACCAGGAAGCCGGCGTCGCCGACGACCTCGGGTTGCGACGAGTTGTTCCCCGCCACGACCGCCGCGCCGCTCGCCAACGCCTCGACGATCGGCAGGCCGAACCCCTCGTACTGCGACGGGAAGCAGAACGCGGCGCACGACCGATACAGCGCCCGCAAGGCCCCGTCGTCGACCCCTCCGGTCAGCAGGATTCTCTCGAGAACACCTTGAGCTTTTGCGTGATCTTCGATCTTCGCCCGGTATTCGTCCGTCAGGTGCGTCGTCATGACGAGCCGGTGCGACGACCGCAGTCGATCGGGCAGGAGGGCGAAGGCGTCGATCGTGCCGCGCCAGTTCTTGCGCTCGTCCATGCCGGCCAGGGCGAAGACGAACGGGCCGTCGAGGCCGAGGGCCTCCAGGCTCGCGTCGGCGTCGACGACGGGCTCGGAGAAGGCCGGGTCGCAGCCGGTGCCGATGGTCGTGGCGCGGCCGAGGGCGAGGCCGAGGAGGCGGTCGAGGTCGAGGCGGGTGGCCTCGGAGATGCAGAGCAAGGCGTCGTAGCGCCGGAGGCGCTCGAGGTGCCGGTAGAACCGGGCGGCGTGGCCGGGGTCGTCGAGGTAGCGCTCGGGGAAGAGGAACGGGATCAAATCGTAGACGACCGCCGCGAGCTTCAATTCCCCCAGCGGCCGGGCCGGCGGGGCGTAGCCGGGGGCCTGGTCGAAGGGGCTGAGCAACAGGAGGAGATCGAGGCCGTCGGGGTTCTCGCGGGCGATCCGGTCGATCGGCTGGCCGAGCTGCCGCTCGCCCCGCGCCGGGTCGCGGCGGAGGTCCCGGCGGCGGACGTTGGGGCCGCCGGGGATCAGGTCGGTGGGCAGGTCCTCGTGGGTGTAGAGGACGTACTGGACCGAGCGATCCCTCGGCAGGAGGCGGTCGAGCAGGCCGGCGCAATACCGGCCGATGCCGCGGCGGCGGTCCCAACCCTGGAGCGCGATGGTGTCGATGCCGATCCGCATCGGAGACGGTCCCCCCGGTCAGCCGGCGGCCCGGACGGCGTTGACCCGCTCGAGGTAGCGGTCGACCACCTCGTCGATCGGCGCGTCGAGCTCGATGCGCCCCTGGTTCATCCAGATGCCCCTGGTACACATCTGTCGCAACGAGCCCAGGTCGTGCGACACGATGACGACGACGTTGGTGCGGCTGACCAGGCCCTGCACCCGGGCCTTCGCCTTGGCGACGAAGGCGGCGTCGCCGGTGCCGAGGGCCTCGTCGATCAGGAGGATGTCCGGGTCGACCTCGGTGGCGATGGCGAAGGCCAGCCGCATGTACATGCCGCTGGAGTAGTATTTCAAGGGCAGGTCGGCGAACTCGCGGAGCCCGGTGAACTCCCAGATGCCGTCGGCCTTGGCGAGCATCTGCCGGCGGCTGAAGCCGAGGATGGCGCCGTTGAGCAGGATGTTGTCGGCGCCGGAGAGCTCGGGGTTGAAGCCGGCGCCCATCTCGATCAAGGGCGCCACCGAGCCGCGGACGGCGAGCGAGCCGGTCGTCGGCGGGTAGATGCGGGCCAGGAGGCGCAGCAGCGTGCTCTTGCCGGCGCCGTTGGAGCCGAGGACGCCGACGCGCTCGCCGGGCCGGATCGTCAGGTTGATCGCGCGCAGCGCCCAGAACTCGGAGACCGCCTGCGCGTCGGCCCGGCGGAGGACCATGTTCAGGGCCGCGCGCTTGAACGAGTATTGTTTATCATGATAGCTCACGAATCGGAGCGAGGCGTCGCGGACCTCGACCGGCGCCGCTTGCGCCGGCCGCCGCGCGGCGCGCTCAGAGTCGGAAAACCAGCTTGTCCTCGTGCGACTTGAACGCGACATAGCCGACCCCCAGGCTCACCGTCGCGATGCCGGCGGCCAGTGACAGGGTGAACAAATCGGGCCATTGCTGGCCGTCGATGATCGTCTGGAAGAGGCGGACGAACGGGTACGCCGGGTTGAGCCAGAACCGCCGCCGCGCCACCGGCGAGCGGATGATGCTCAGCCGGTAGATGATCGGCGTGGCGAAGTACCACGCCTGGAGGAAGACCGAGACCAGGTGGCCGCAGTCGCGGTAGAAGGTGTTCAACGTCGCCAGGATCAGGCCCAGGCCGAGCGTGAAGACCGCCAGCAGCAGCACCGCCACCGGCAGGAACAGCAGCGGCGCCGAGAACCGCGCCCCCATCGGCACCAGCAGCAGGAACAGCGCCCCCATCGACAGCACGAACGTCGTCAGGTTGGTCAGGATACGTGTTAACGGAAAGACAAGTTTCGGGATGTAAATCTTTCGGATCAGCCCTTCGTTGGAGATGATGCAGTAGGCGCTCTCGGTGAGGCTGCCGGCGAGGAAGGTCCAGGGGACCATGCCCGAGAAGAGATAGATGGCGTACTTCGACGGCTCGTCCCCCTGCGGCATGAGCTGGGAGAAGACCATCGCCATGACGGTCATCATCAGGATCGGGTTCAGCAAGGTCCAGCAGAAGCCGAGGACCGAGCGGTGGTAGCGGACGCGCAATTCCTGCGAGACGAGGTTGAGGATCACCGGCCAGAACCGCCGCAGCTCGGCCGCGTCGGCGGCGACGACGGCGAGCCAGCGGGCCGGCCGCAGGGGTGTGCGCGGCGGCGGGAAGACCTCGGCGGGCTGGGGCTCCGGCGGCGCTGGGGGATGGGGCGCGACGGCCGTCCGTGTCGTCATGGTCTGGCTCAGTCCGTTGTAGGGCCCCGCGGCGCCGGCCGTCGATCGGTCATCGGCGGCCCCGTCGCGGCCAAGGGTCCATCCTCCGCGCCCGCGACCGCCGCCTGCGCCGGGGGTGGTCCCCCCGCGCCGCCCGATCGCGGCCGAATCTTACGACGTGTCGCCGTCCCGGGGAAGCCCAACCGCTCGACCCGAAGCGGCCACCGATGTTCTATCGGCCCGGACCCCCCGGCCGCTTTGGTCCATCGTCCGCCGCCGCCCCTCAATCGTTGTCCGGCCTCGGGTTCAGCGACCGGGCGGCGATCCGGGCGGCCATGCGGGCCTTCTGGCCGGTCGTGAGGTGGTTGATGTACGACGCCTTGAGGGCCTTCAGCCAGCGGATCTCGCGGTTCTCGTAGCAGGTCGGCAGCCGGGTCAGGACCGGCCCCGGCATCGCCAGGGCCCGCGCCACCCCCGCGGCCAAGCCGGCCGTGGCGGCGACCTCGACGTAGCCGAGGCCGAGCCCGCGCGCCAGGGCCGGGTAGTCGATCCGGGCGAGCTGCGTGGCCGTGGTGCGGCGGAAGGTGGGCTCCTGGAGCATCTGCATGTAGTGATACGCGGCGTCGTCGAGGATGAAGAACTTGACGGGCAGCCCTTCGCGCGCGGCGGTCGAGGCCTCGAGGCCGGACATGAGGAAGCAGCCGTCGCCGACGACCGCCGCGACCCGGCGGTCGGGCCGGACGCGCTGGGCGCCGACGGCCGCGGGGACCGACCAGCCCATCGCCTGGTTGTTCGCCGGCGTGAAGTAGCGGCGGGGCCCGGGCACGGCGATCGCCTCGGCGGCCCAGTGCGTGGCGGCGGTCACATCGATGAAGACGAGGTCGTCCGGGCAGAGCTGGCGGCGGAGCTCGAGCAGGAAGGCCATCGGGTCGACCGGGCAGGCGACGCGGACCTCGGCGTTGGCGCGGCGGTCGCGGTCGCGGTCGGCGGCGATTTGTTGCCAGAGCGCGGGGCAGGGGGGCCGTCGCACCGCCGGGGCGTCGCCGAGCAAGCGGGTCAGGAAGACGTTCGCGTCGGCCTGGACGCCGACGCAGGCATGGACGTTCTTGCCGATATTGTTGGGATTGATGTCGACCTGGATGACGTGGTCGTGCTCGGGGATCGAGTAATTCGCCGTCGAGACCTCGCTGTAGCGGGCGCCGACGGCGAGGACGACGTCGACGTCCTTGAACCTTCGCTCGGCGGCGCGGGTGCCCTGGGCGCCGTAGCCCCAGCCGACGGCCAGCGGGTGCGCGTCGGGGATGACCCCCTTGCCGCTGACGGTCGTGGCCACGGGCGCCTGGAGCAGCTCGGCGACGCCCGCCAGCGCCGGCCCGGCGTCGATGCAGCCCATGCCGGCGAAGATGCCGACCCGGAGCCGCCTGTCGGCCAGCAGCCGCACGGCCTTGCGATAGGCGGCCTCGTCGAACGGCGCCGGCAGGGGGAAGGGGACGGGCTCGTCGAAGTCCCAGGCCTCGGTGTAGAGCGGGAACGGGATGACGACCACCACCGGGCCCGGCTCGCCGGCCGTCGCGAGCTGGAAGGCGCGGAAGATCGCGCCGGGGATCTGCCCCTGGTGCTGGACCTCGAGCACGGCCTTGCAGATCGGCCGCAACACCGGCACGATCGGCAGGTCGTGCACCTGGCCGATCGGCGCCCCCGGGCCGCGGCGGACCTCGGTGACGAGGCCGACGACCGGCACGCCGTCGGCCAGCGCCTCGCCGATGCCCGACAAGGCGTTGGTCAGGCCCGGGCCCGGCACGACGCAGAAGACGCCGGGCCGGCCGGTGACGCGGGCGGAGGCGTCGGCCATGACGCTGGCCGACGACTCGTTGGTCACGAGCAGATACGGCACGCCGCGCGTCTTGAAGGCGTCCCAGAGCTCGTTGTTCTGGGCCCCCGGCACGCCGAAGACGCATGGCGTCCCCCGGCACGCCAGGGCCGTCGCCGCTGCCAGGGCCCCCGACATCCGCCCCCGCACGCCCGGCCCCAGCACCGGCCCGGCCTGGGCCAGCGCCGGCCTCGGCATCGATTGCGCCAGGGTCGCCGCGCCCAGGGCCCCGAAGGCCCCCAGCGCCGCCCTCCGGTTCAGGTCCACGTCGGTCGCCCCCCGTCCTTGGAGCCGTTTGCAACGATCCTCGCGGACCTTCTATCGGCACCGCCGGGTCGGGTCCAACAGCCGGCACCGTTGGGGGCGGTCGGGGCGGGGGTTATGATGGGAGGGGTCGAGGGGGATCGCGGCGATTGAGGAGACCCAAGGTGTTCGCCTGGATGTCGGAGAACTGGCGGGCCGTCGGCATCTACGCCCTGCCGGCGGTCGTCCTGATCTGGATGGCCGCCGCGGCGCGGTCGCGCTCGTGGCGGCGCAAGTACGGCTGGTGGGACGACCGCGACAACCGGCGGATGCGGCTCTGAATCCTGAGTCGGGCGTGTGCAACACGCCAGCCCCATGCGAGGCCGGGGGCTGGCGTGTTGCACACGCCCTACGAGGCCCGCGCCAGGGCGCAAGGGCCATCTGGCAACTGCTCGAGGGCCCGGCGGAAGGCGTCGGCACAAACGCCGCGGGCGGCGAGGCCGGCGAGGCGGCCGCGGGCGGCGGCGGAGAGGGCGGCGTAGCAGCGGGGGTCGGACTCGGCGACGGTGGCGCTCTCGAGGAACTTCGCGTGCAGGTCCGACCAGGCCAGCCGGCCCCAGGTCGTCTCGAGCCGACGCTCGGGGTCGTGCGGCCAGAAGGTCGGCTCGGGGGTCATCCGGGGCACGAAGCCGACGGCCTCGTCCATGTAGTCGGCCATCGCCGTGTGCCCCGGCGCGATCGCCGGCCGGCCCGACGCCAGCGCCTGCTGCAACGGCAAACACGCCCCCTCGGCCCGGCTTGTGTTCACATAATAGGTGCTGGAACGCAGGAGTTCCCGCATCTGGGCGTCGTCGAGGAACTCGGTGACGACGACGACGCGGCACCTGTGGCCCTCCAGGCCGAGCGAGCGGTATTCTTCGCGGAGGATGGCCAGCTCGCGGAACTCGCGGGTGGGGTTGGTCGCGGCCTTGATGACGAGCGTCACGTCGGGCCGGTCGCGGAAGGCCAGCAAGAAGGCGGAGAGCATGTCGAGGTGGTTCTTGCGGCGGTCGCTGAGGTTGAAGATGCTCGTGTAGACGAGGCCCGAGAGCGTCAGCGGCGAACGGGGCAGGAGGGGGTCATTCACCACGGCCGGCGGCCGTCCCAGGGCGCCGAGGACGGCCTCCTTGGCCGCGCTCACCTTCGCCACCGCCGCCGGGCTGAGCCAGCGGCGGATGTAGAAATGATAGCGGTTGCGGAGCGCCTCGTACACGACCCGGCCCGGCGACTTCCTCGGCTCCCCCGGCGCCTTGCCGAGCAGCTTGAGCACGATCCGCTTCACCCTCGACACCCGCGCGACCATCTTCGGGCTCAGCCACGGGTAGACCTGCCGGAAGGCCCACCGCCCGCGCTCCCAGAGCCGCCGCTTCCACGACGGCGCGCCCGGCGTCGCGGCCTCGGGAACCGGGACCGCGGCCGGCTTCGCTTCCTCACCGCCCCAGACGAGGTGCCGGGCCTCGATCGTCCACGAGTGGGCCGGGTCCCAGGCCGGGACGGCGAAGTCCTCGGCGCGGACCGGGATCGGCACGACGGCGACCGGGCAACTCACCCCCGCGCGGCGGAACGCGGCGGCGGTGAAGCGGCAGGCCGCGACGATCAGGTCGGCCCTCCCGGCGATCCGCGCCCAGTCCTGGCGCGTGTCGTGGCCGAAGTCGCGGTCGGGGACGTCGGGGAACTCCCAGAACGGGAACAGGATCGTCGGCAACGTCGGGCTCAGGTAACAGTCCTGCGGCGGGTTGAGCGCCAGGTGGACCGGCCGGAATCCCTCCGCCTCCGCCCGCGCCGCGGCGAACGGCAGCCGGCTCTCGGGGCGGTCGATCAGCCGCCAGGTGCCGAACTGCTCGAGCAGCGGGGCGATCGCCTCGAGCACGAAGTAGTACGAGTACGCCGCGGAGCCCATCCGCTCGCGAATCCCGCGCGCGCACGGGGTCGTGCTGACCAGGAAGGCGAAGGGCCGCGTCTCCCCTCGGCCTTGCGATCGGATCGTCGGCATCGTCGTCTCTCCGTTCCCTTCCCGGACCCCAGGCGGCCGGGACGTTACCTGCCGCCCCCGTTCCCGTCAACCCGACGCGGCCCCGGGTCTCGGATTGACCGGGACGGGCGTTCCTCGTATGGTGTCGGCCCGCGGCGCCCGGGCGTCATCGGGATGACTTGAAGCAGGGCGTCGCGACGTGCCCGAAGGGAAGGACCCCGTGGGTGCCGACCGGACCGCGAACGCGACCGCGATCCTCGTCCTGAACTTCAACGGCGAGGGCTTGCTGGCCGAGTGCCTGCCCTCGGTCGTCGCGGCGGCGCGCCGGTCGCGAGGGCCTTGCTGGGTCGGGGTCGTGGACAACGGCTCGACCGACGGCTCGCTCGCGTACCTGGACGCATCCTGGCCGCGCGTCCGCGTCTTCCGCGAGCCGAACCGCGGCCTCGCGACGTTCAACCACGTCCTTCCTGGGCTGGCCGAGCGGGTCGTCCTGCTGTTGAACAACGACGTGAAGCTCGACCCCGACGCCGTCGGCCCGCTGGTCGCGGCGGTCGAGGCGAATCCCGACGCCCTCTTCGCGGCGCCGCTCTGCTGGGACTTCGAGGGCCGGCTGTATGAAGGGATGCGGACGCGGGTGCGGAGCCGGTTCGGGCTGGTCCAGGGATTGTGCCGCGTGCCGGGCCACGAGTCCGCGATCTGGAGCCCCGACCTGACCGCCGCGGCGGGGCCGGTGCTGGCGGTCGATCGCGCGAAGTTCCTGGCGCTCGGGGGCTTCGACCCGCTGTACTTCCCCGGCCGGATCGAGGACCTCGACCTCGGCTTCCGCGGCTGGATGGCCGGCTGGCGCGGCTATTACGTGCCCGAGTCGGTCGCGTATCACCGCGGCTTCGGCTCGTTCGCCCCCGCCTTCGGCCGCGCGGGGTGCGACGCGTTGGCGTTGCGGAACAGCCTCCTGTTCGCCTGGAAGAACCTCTCGGGCCGACGGCTGCTGGGGCACCTCGCCTGGCTCCCGGCGCGGGTCGCGCACGCCCTCGTCCGCCACCCCGGCCGGCTCGCCGCGATCCTCGACGCCTGCCGGCTCCTGAAGCCCGCCCTCCGCTCCCGCCGCGCCCTGGCCGTCGGCCGCGGCGACTGGAGGCGCCGGCAGGAGGCGTACTTCGAGCGGTTCGGGTGGTGATGGCCGGCCGAGTGCCCTTGGTCCTCTGTCCTTCGACCTCTGCCCTGGATTTCCACGGACGACCCCTCGGGCGCAGGGAGGCGCCGAGATGACCCGCGCGACGACGAGCCTGGTGATCGACGCGAGGCCGAGGGGGTCGTCGGGCCCCTGGGCCGGCGCGCGCGTGTCGGGCCGGCCGGTGCTGGAACACCTGCTCGACGTCGCCGAGGCGGTCGACTCGGCCCCGGGGCCGGTGGCCGTGCACGCGCGGCTCGAGGAGCACGAGTGGCTCCGCGGCCTCGTCGCCGAGCGGGGCGACGCCGTCCGGCTCGTGACCGGCCCCACGCCCGAGGGGGCGGCGGTCCTGCGGGCCGACCGGCTGTATGACCCGAATCGACTCCGCCGCGCGCTGCGACGCGGGCGCGACCCCGAGGCGGCGGTGCTCTGGCGGCTCGATCTCCCCAGGGCCCTCGAACACGCCGAGGCCGAGCTGCTCCGGCGGCGATCCTATCAGCCGCTCGGCCGCTTCTGGGCCCTCGGCCCCGCGCGGGCATTGGCGAGGTCTCTGGTCGAGACGCGGGTGCGGCCGAACGCCTTGACGGTCGCGGCCGGCGGCTTGATGATCTCGGCCGCGGCCCTCATCGCCACGGCCTCGACGACCCTCGCCGGCCGCCTCGGCGCCGCGGCCTTGCTGGCAATGGCCCTCGTCCTCGACACCGCCGACGGCCACCTCGCGCGATTGCAAGGCAGCGCCTCCGACTTCGGACGCTGGCTCGACGCCGTGCTCGACGAGCTGGCCGACATGGCCCTCCACGCCGCGATCGCCTGGGCCGCCTTCGCGCGCGACGGGCAGCCGGCCTGGCTCGTCCTGGGCATGGGGTATGCCGCCGGCAAATACCTGTTCGTGATCGGCCAGACGACGCGCGAAGCGGTCGCGGCGCCCGGAGGCGAGCGGCGCGATGCCCCGGCTCCGTCGCCGGTCGCGCGGCTCGTGCGGGCGATCGGCCATGCCGACGTGCGATGGCACCTCTGGATCCTCCTGGCGGCGCTCGGGAGGCTCGACGCGGCCCTCATCCTCTATGCGGCGTATTACCCCGCGCGGACGGTCGCCGGGGCGTTCCGAGGCTGGAAGACGAAGGGGGGTGTACCATGCGCGAGCCGCGCGTCTCGGCCCTGATCCTCGCCCGCGACGAGGCCGCGAACCTGCCCGGCTGCCTCGCCACGCTCGGCTGGGCGCACGAGGTCGTCGTCGTCGTCGACCGCGCCAGCCGCGACAAGACCGAGGCGATCGCCCGACGCCGCGCCGACGTCGTCGCCGTCCGCCGCTTCGACGACTTCGCCGCGCAGCGCAACGCCGCGCTCGCCCTCGCCGGCGGCGACTGGGTCTTCGCCATCGACGCCGACGAGCGCGTGACCCCCGCCCTCGCCGCCGAGGTCCGCCGCGTCGTCGCCGACCGGTCGCTCGACCACTCCGGCTACCGCGTGCCGATCCGCAGCGTCGTCCTCGGCCGCCCCTTCGCCTACTCCGGCACCCAGCACGACAACCCCTTGCGCCTCTTCCGACGCGGCCTCGGCCGCTGGGTCGGCGCCGTCCACGAGACCGTCGACCTCGTCGGCACCGTCGGCCAGCTCGACCACGCGCTCAAACATCGGACGATTCCCGATGTGCATACGTTTTTGGTAAAAATCGACAAATACACGACGCTCGAAGCCGGTCGGCTCCGCGCCGAGGGCCGACGGTCCCGCGCGACCGACGTGACGCTGGCCCCGCTCTGGACGTTCGCCCGGCTCTATCTCGGCAAGCAGGGGTTCCGCGACGGCCTCGAAGGGCTGGCGTTCTGCGCCCTGTCGGCCGTGTCGACCGCGGTCCGAGGCTGGAAGCTCCGCGAGCTGGAGCGGGGGGTGTCGCGGGCGGCGCGCGACCGGCATTTCCTGGAGCCGTTGGAGGACGTGTCCAGGGATCGTCGCCCCCCGGTCGTCCGCGCGCGGGCGGGGAGGGTGGCGTGACGCTCTCGCACGAAGCGACCGTCGCCGGCCGGTTCGATGCGCTCCAATCGCGGTTCAAGGCCGCGGTGGCCGCGGACGACGTGCGCCTCGTCGCCGTGCTGCGGGCGCTGCGGCCGGTCGACGGCGGCCGGGTGCTCGACCTGGGCTGCGGCAAGGGTCGGTTCGCGCAACGGTTGCAAGGCGAGGGCTTCGACGTCGTCGGGCTCGACCTCTCGGCGGCGATGCTCGCCGCGGCCGGCGACTTGCCGCGCGTCCGGGGCTCGGCCCGGCGGCTGCCGTTCGCGTCGGGTTCATTCGACGGAGTGATTGCCATAGAAATGTTCGAGCATCTCCATCCGGATTCGATCGGCGCCGTGCTCGCCGAGGTCCGCCGCGTGCTGCGGCCGGGGGGGATCGTGGCGATCGTGGACAAGAACGCCGCGGCGCTCGACGCCCGACGGCCGTGGCTGCCGGCCGTGGCGGTCAAGCGGCTCGACGAGCGCCGGGGGCGGTGGATGTACCGGCCCGGCGAGCCGGCCCGCGAGCGCTGGCCCTGGCCGCGGGCGTTCCGGAGCAGGTTGCGCGAATATTTCGATGATGTCAAAATCGAACACCTGTTAATATCCAACGAGACCCGTTGGGCCGTCTTCCGGCGGGTGCCGGCGGCGCGGCTGCTGGCGCTCTGGTCGGCGAAGGCGCCGGGGGGATTCCATGGCTAGCGTCCTGTCGGGCCCGCTGCCGACCTTGCCGCTGTTGCTCTGGGAGACGCCGCCGGGCCTGGAATTGGCCCTGGCGCAGGAGGGGGTGCCGTTCGTCCGCGTGCGCGAGCCGCACCCCTGGGCCTTCCGCGCCGGGAGGTTCGTCCTCGTCGACGGCCGCGCCGGCGCGGCGCGGGTCCGGCCGGCGCTGGCGCCGGGGCATACGTTGATCGACGTCGACGCCTTCCGGCGCGAGTCGCGGGTCGACCCGTTCGCGGCGCTGGTCGACGACCGCGCCGGCCCGTCGTCGTGGCGGGTCGGCGGCTTCGAGCTGGTCGAGCGGGTCGCGCGCGTGCCGAAGGCGACGGTCCGTCGGCGGTTGATGGCCCGCCTGCGCGAGGCGATCGCGGCGGCGGGGGGCGTCTGGGCGCGGCTCGGGCCGTTCCCGTTCCCATACCGCTCCGCCTTCGGCTTCCGCGCCGACCTGGACGAGCCGATCCCGGCCGATTACGCGCGGTTCGCGCTGGCGCGCCGACCGCTCGACGACTGCACGACCCACTTCGTCAGCACCCACGCCTACGGCCGTTGCCCCGACGTGCTCGACGACCTCCGCGGCCTCGATGCGCAGTCGCACGGCCACTTCCACGTCGTCTATCGCGACCCGGCCGCCAATCGCCGCAACGTCGCCCGCGCCCACGACATCCTCGACTCGGCCGGCATCGCCCCCGAGGGGTTCGCCGCCCCCGAGGGGCGCTGGAACGCGGGCCTGGACGAAGCCCTGGAAGAATTCGGTTATCAATATTCGTCCGATTTCCATCTAGGCTACGATGATCTCCCGTTCTTCCCCTGGCGCGGCGACCGCTTCTCAGCCGTCCTCCAGGTGCCGATCCACCCGATCTGCGAGGGCCTCTTCCTCGAGGCCGGCGCCGCCGACGGCCGGCCGGTGGCCGAGCACCTGGCGGACGTCGTGCGAGCGAAGGCCGAGGCGGGAGAGCCGGCGTTCGTCTACGGCCACCCCGAGCGCCGGCTCGGCCGGTTCCCGGGCGTGGTGCGGGCGCTGGCCGACGCGGTGGCCGAGGTCGATTTCCTCTGGCGCGTGACGTTGACCGAATACGCCCGCTGGTGGCGCTGGCGGTCGCAGCGGCGTTGGTCGCTGGTGCCGAAGGGGGGCGGCGTGCTGGAGGTCCAGTTCGACGACTGGGATCCGCGCTATCCGCTGGCGCTGGAGGTCTGGCGCGGCCGGCACGCGGCGGCCTTGCCCGTGACCGGTCCGAGGTTGCCGCTGCGGCTCGACGGCCTCGCCTACGTGCGGCGGCCGCCGCGGCCCGACCTGCCCGCGCCGCGGCCGTCGCGGTGCCGGCGGGGGCTGAAGGCCGCGGTCCGCGCGGCGATCGACTGGGAGACCGTCACCCCGCTCGACGAGCTCCCGGCCGACTCGTTCGCCGCCGTCGTCAAGAAGGGCCTCCGCCGCTGGCACGGCCGCCAGGCGGGGCCGGGCCCGCATCGCACGTTCCGCGGGGCGAAGTCGGCGTGACGGGATGACGCGGATGACCTCAAACCCCCCAAAAACCCGGCAGAACCCGCCCGCACGGGCCTGGCTCGCCGACCGCGCCCGAGGGCCGATGGAGCCGGGCTCGGTCGTCGTGCACGCGCCCTCGTCGGCCTTCCAGGCGCCGGGAGGGGGGGAGAATCAGTTAGTACAAACGGCATGGCATCTTGAAGTGATCGGTGTCCCGATCCGTCCGTTCTCGCCCTGGCAGGATCGCCTCGAGGACGCGCGGCTGCTCCACCTCTTCGGGATGTCGCGCGAGGGCCTGGAACTGGCGCGGGTGGCGAAGGCCCGGGAGGTGCCGGTGGTCGTCGCGCCGATCTGCTGGGTCGAGCCGAGGGCGATCGTGGCCCTGGCCCCGTCGCGCGCGCGGGCCGCGCTCGACCTGGCCAAGTGGGCGGCCTGGCCGTTCGTGCCGCGGCGGCTCGGCTGGCGTCGCGAGCTGCTCGACATCGCCGACGCGATCCTGCCCAACTCGACGGCCGAGGGCCGCCAGCTCGCGCGCCTCTTCGGGGCGGACCCGCGCAAACTCCGCGTCGTGCCCAACGGCGTCGAGGCCCGGTTCGCGCACGCCGACCCGTCGGCGTTCCGCTCCCGGTTCGGCGCCGGCGAATTCGTGCTGTACGTGGGACGGATCGAGCCGAGGAAGAATGTGCGGAACTTGATCCGAGCCTGCGCGCTCGCCGGCCTGCCGCTCGTCGTCCTGGGCGACGCGGTGCCCGGCCACGCCGGCTATCTCGACGCCTGCCGACGCGACGGCGCGGGCCGCGTCCGGTTCCTGCCCCGGGTCGAGCACGACGACCCGTTGCTCGCCTCGGCGTACGCCGCGTGCCGGGTCGTCGCGTTGCCGAGCTGGTTCGAGACGCCCGGCCTGGCGGCCCTGGAAGGGGCATTGGCGGGGCGTGCCGTCGCGATCACCCCTTACGGTTGCACGCGCGAATACTTCGGCGGTCGCGTCGTCTACGCCCGGCCCGGCCGGGTCGCCGAGATCGCGCACGCCCTGGGGCGGGCGTGGGACGAAGGCCCGGACCCGAGTTTATCCGAACATATTTCCGAACATTACCTTTGGGACGCGGTGGCCCGCGCGACGGCGGAGGTGTACGACGAGATCGCGCGCTGAACCCAGGCCGGTCCCGTTCCGGCGCTACCGCTACAGCAAGTTGCGGTGGCGGGTCGCGGTGCGCGCGCTCGACGCGGTGGGGACGCTGGCGATGGCCCTCTGGCGGCTCGTCCGGCCGATCCGGCCGGCCGGCCCGCCGCGTCGGATCCTGATCGTGCAGCTCGACCACCTCGGCGACGCGGTCCTCTCCAGCCCCTTGTTCCCGAGGCTGAAGGCGGCCTATCCGGGGACGACGATCGACGTGCTCGCCTCGCCGAGCAACCGCGCGCTGTTCGAGGCCGTCCCGGACGTCGACGCCGTCCGCGTCGCGTCGCGGAGCTGGTTCGATCGCCGCCCGTCGCGGCGGTCGTGGCTCGGCGCCGTCTGGGAACTGGGCCGCACGCTCCGCGATGGTCGCTACGACCTCGGCATCGACGTGCGCGGCGACGTGTTGACGGTGCTCGTGCTGGCGCTCGCCCGCATCCCGCGACGGGTCGGCTGGGCGATGGGGGGCGGCGGCTTCCTGCTGACCGACCGCGTCCGCTGGGAGCCCGGCCGGCACGAGGTCCTCTCCCGATTGGCGATCCTGGAGACGCTCGGGATCGAGGCCGACGGCCCGGCCCGCGTCACGGCGCCCGTCGCCGACCGCGACCGGGCCCGGGTGGGGTCGTTGCTCCGCGAGTCGTGGCCGATGTCGCGGCCGACCCCGGCATTGGTCCCCGCGAGCCGGGCGTTGCCGTCGCGGAGGAGGTCGATCGCCGCGACGACCCCCGATCGCGACGAATCCGAGGGCCTGCACGCGGGGCGGTTCGGGGCGGCGCCGTTGCTGGTGGCGCACCTCGGCGCGGGGACGTCGGCGAAGCGCTGGCCGCCGGGGCACTGGCGGTCGTTGATCGACCGCTTCCTCGACGACGGCTGGCGCGTCGTGGTCGTCGGCGGCGTCGAGGACGCCGACGCCGCCGCGGCGCTGGCGACGCACCGCAACCTCCGCGACTGGACCGGCCGGCTCGCCGTCACCGAGACAGCCGCCCTGATCGAGCGCGCCGACCTGTTCATCGGCGCCGACTCGGCCCCCGCGCACCTGGCCGCCTGCGCCGGCGTCGCGGCGGTCGTCCTCTTCAGCGGCACGAACCGGCCCCGCCAGTGGCGGCCCTGGTCGCGCCGGGCGCTGGTCGTCCGGCACCGGGTCGCCTGCGCCCCGTGCCACCAGAAGTCCTGCCCCTTGGCCGACCACCCCTGCCTCACCGGCCTAAGGCCCGAGCGCGTCTACCGCGCCTCCCGCCGCTGGTGGGCCCGCCTCCACCGCTCGGAGTCGCCCCATGCGCCGCTCTGACGTCCTCAAGGAACGTCGTCCCTCGATCGACTGGCGGAACTGGCTCCTGCTCGCGTGGGCGACGTGGTTCGGCCTGCTCTACGCGCGGATGATCGTCACCGCGCGGCTGCCGGGGCTGGCGAAGCTGATCGAGCGGGTGGTCGGGGGGTGACTTTCGGCGCGGTTTGAGGTTTATTGGATCGCCGACGCAACCGGACTCACCCCCATCGACTCGAGGAGGCCACGACGATGCTCCTGCTCGCCGCCGCCCTGGCAGCCGCCGTCGCGATCGAGGACAAGCCGCTGAACTCGCCGCCGCCGGGGTTCACCGCCCTGTTCAACGGCAAGGACCTGGCCAACTGGGACAACACCGGCAAGGCGAAGGGACACTGGACCGCCAGGGATGGCGTCCTGCACTACGACGGCAAGGGCGACAGCCTCAAGACCGCCAAGGACTACGGCGACTTCGAGCTCTTCGTCGACTGGAAGATCGGCCCGAAGGGGGACTCGGGCATCTACCTCCGCGGCAAGCCCCAGGTCCAGATCTGGGACGACCCGATCGGCTCCGGCGGCCTCTACAACAACAAGAAGGGCCCGAGCAAGCCCCTGAAGGTCGCCGACAAGCCCGTCGGCGAGTGGAACACGTTTCATATCATCATGAAGGGCGAGAAGGTCACCGTCTGGCTCAACGGCGAGCTCGTCGTCGACAACGTGACCCTCGAGAACTATCCCGACTACAAGGGCCCGATCCCCGGCACCGGCACCATCGAGCTCCAGCACCACAACCACCCGCTCGAATTCCGGAACATCTACATCAAAGAACTTTAATTCGAGGATCTTCGCCGATGCGGTACCGGACGCTGGGCCGGACGGGCTGGGACGTCTCCGAGGTCGGCTACGGGATGTGGGGCCTGGCCGGCTGGACCGGCGCCGACGACGCCGAGTCCCTGGCGTCGCTGCGCCGGGCGATCGAGCTGGGCTGCAACGTCTTCGACACCGCCTGGGCCTACGGCGACGGCCGGAGCGAGGCGATCCTCGGCCGGGTCGTCCGCGAGTTCCCCGACCGGACGCTCCACGTCGCCACCAAGGTCCCGCCGAAGAACCTCGAGTGGCCGTCGCGGCGGGGGTCCACGCTCGACGAGTGCTTCCCGCCCGATCATATCAAGGAGTATGCCGAGAAGAGCCTGGCCAACCTCGGCCTGCCGCGGATCGACCTGCTCCAGTTCCACGTCTGGGAGGATTCCTGGGCGCGCGACGAGCGCTGGCGACGCGCGATGGACGACCTGAAGCGCGCCGGGCTCGTCCGCGCCGTCGGGGTCAGCGTCAACCGCTGGGAGCCGGCCAACGTGCTCGAGACGTTGCGGACGGGCCAGGTCGACGCGGTGCAGGTCATCTACAACATCTTCGACCAGAACCCCCAGGACGAGCTCTTCCCGCTCTGCCGCGAGCTCAACGTCGGCGTCATCGCCCGCGTGCCGTTCGACGAGGGGACGCTGACCGGCACCTTGACCAAGGACTCGCGCTGGCCTGAAGGCGACTGGCGGAACACCTACTTCGTCCCCGAGAACCTCGCCGCCAGCGTCGACCGCGCCGAGGCCCTCCGGCCGCTCGTGCCCGACGGCATGACCATGCCCGAGCTGGCCTTGCGGTTCATCCTCGCCGAGCCGACCGTCTCGACCGTCATCCCCGGCATGCGCAAGCTCCGCCATGTCGAGTCCAACCTCGCCGCCAGCGACGGCCGGCCCCTCGATCCCGCGCTGCTCGCCCGCCTCGCCAAGCACCGATGGGACCGCACGCCGACGGAGTGGTCGCAGTAGGTCCCGCAGGTCGCGGGTGGCGTCGCGTCGTACCGGACGCGGAATCATGCCCATCGGTCACTGGGCCGCGGGCGTCTCGGGCGGATTGGGCGGAGGTCGATGCGTTGCTTCCTCAGACGTGGGAAGATTCCGGAGGGTCCTCGTCCCGCGAATGGACACGATGGCTTGAAGGATGACCCCGATCAGGAGGGCGGCAAACGACAGGTTCGCGACCGTCTTCGTGGCCGGGAGGAATGCGGCGTAGCTGACGCCGCCCCCGCCGACGGCGATCGGCGCAGTCGAGAACCAGTTGAACGAGATGGCCCATTCATAGGAAGTCTTGAGTGTCGTCAATGACTCCGAGAGCGAAGCTCGCCGCCTCTCCAGCCATCTCACGTCCTCTCGGAGGTGGGGGATCTCCTTGGAACGGTTGGAGCGGACAGCTCGAAGCTCCGCTCGCAAGGACTCCTTGTCAGCCTTCAATTCCGTGATAAGCTGCTCGGCACTGACCTCAGCCCGCTGAGCCGCGGTGAGGGCCGGCCGCCTGCGAGCCGTCGCCTCCACATCAACATCAGGAGGTGGTGAGACGTCGGGCGAGATCAACTGCCCGACAGGAGGTTCGTCCCGGTCCTTCGGATTCGGCACGGCGAGCCCCCCGTTCAGCCCGCGACTGTCTCGCGAGACCTGGGCTCGGGCGTCTTCGGGATCAGGCCCTTCACCTCGCGCAAGAAGTGATAGTCCTTGTCCACCACGACGAGACGCTGGCCCTGGAGTACGGCATCGACGGCCAGGTCGTAAAACGTGAGGGCCATCAGGAGCGCGTCCTCCGGGGAGGTCCCGGTCTTCGCCGCGACGGAGTCGAGGGCCTCATTCACGGCCTCGGTTCGGGCATTGTCCTGGATGAGCCGATGGATCAGCCCCCTCGCCCGGAGGACTTCTTCGATATGCCGATCCATGTATTTTTTCAGGGCATCCAGGTCGCCCGGGGTGAGCTTCGAAAGGGGGCCAAGGTCTTCGGCGGATTCCATGATGACGCCTCCACGTACCTCGGTGAACGGCCCAACGGGATTCTATCCGCGGGATCGATGGTTGAGAAGCCGCCGGCCCGTCGGCGCCAACCAGGGCCGTGACTGAGGGAATCCGGCGCGGTAGGGTCGGCCCGTGGCCCGACCCGTCCCCCGACCGAGCGAGGCCCAGACGATGGCGACCGAGCCCGACCGCGACGACCGCCCCCGGGGCCTGCTGCCCACGATCCATCGCCGACGCCGCTGGCTGCTGGCGATGGCGATGCTGACCTCGGCGGCGGTCGTCGCGGTGGCGTATGAATCCTTCGAGACGAGTTACGAGGCGACGGCCTACCTCCTCTTCGAGCCCGCCGAGCCGCCGTCGCTCGACCGCGAGCTCGAGACCGCCGCCGTCCTCGTCACGACGCCCGACATCCTCGAGTC
The DNA here is from genome assembly GCA_035551935.1 of Isosphaeraceae bacterium. GTDB lineage: Bacteria > Planctomycetota > Planctomycetia > Isosphaerales > Isosphaeraceae > DASZMJ01. The sequence continues at coordinate 1,174 of DASZMJ010000109.1, read as the reverse complement.
CGCGCTCAAAGACCCGGCCGTCGCGCCATTGCCGCGGATCAAGTCGGCCCCCGACCCCCACGCCTTCCTCCGGCGCCGGCTCCGCGTCGCCGTCGTGCCGAAGACCCGGCTCGTCCGCGTCGCGATGACGCTCTCCTCGCCCCAGGACGCGGCGAAGGTCGTCGACGCGGTCGCCAAGTCGTTCCGCGATTGGGCCATCGACCAACGGAAGGAGGGGTTGGATCGACGACTCAGAATCCTTCAAATGAATGAGGTGTCCATGGCCCAGAGCGTCCGGGAGAAACAGGACGAGATCAGGCGAATGATCGCGCGAGGGAACCCCGATGCACCGGCCGATCCCGATGAGGTCCTGCTCGCCAGGCAAGACCTCGCCCGCCTCGACGATGCGCTGACGAAGGCCCGGGCGGCACTGGTACAGTTCCGGTTCGACACCATCAATGGACGGGATCCTATCCGCGTCATCCCCGCGAGGCCCGGCACCCGCCCCGAGTTCGACCCGCGCATCCTCGCCCTGGCCCTGGGGGGCATGTTCCTCGCGGTCCTCTTCCTGTTCTACCTCGAGACCTTCTTCCACCGCGGCCGGCCGGCGGACGGGGCCGATGCCGGGAGTTCCTCCCCCCTCGGCCCTCCGGGACACGGGGCCATGGGGTGCGGGTGACATCTCCCCGGACTCGGCACACCGTAGGCATCGGAAGGCCTCCGGGTGCCACGGGTTCGGCTTCGAACCCGTGGCACCCGAAGACGTTCGGAGGCCGTCCGGGAATGGCGGTCCCCATCGACGCAAGTTCTTGTAGGGTCCGCTCATGCGGACCTCCACCCGATCTGCCACGTCGAGGTCCGCATGAGCGGACCCTACAGGACTCGGAGCCGGTCCCCGTCCCGTTCCCGGCACGACCCCCTGGACTTCCTCGAATCGTCCCGTATCATTGCAACTGCGGGATCGTTTCCCGCGTGCAGCCCCGCGCCCGGCGTTGGGTGTGGGGCGAGGTCGAATCGAGGGTGAGTCGCCGCGATGACGCGGGACGACACGAGGGGAGTCGCCACCACCATGCGCACCATGCCGCCGTCGGAGAAACGGATCGAGGCAAATCGTAGAAATGCTCAATTGAGCACGGGTCCCCTCACCCCCGAGGGCAAGAACAAGATCCGCGGCAACGCCGTCACCCACGGCCTG
>DASZMJ010000108.1:0-5714 GCA_035551935.1 Isosphaeraceae bacterium | reverse complement strand
CCAAAGGGGGACAGGCACCTCGAAGACTCGGAGCCAGTCCCCCTTTGGAAACGACCCCTCGACGAATGGTGCCGGCTCATTTCGCGACGTCCTCGAAGGCGAGGCGCTGGAATTCGCGGCGGAATTCGGAGGCGTCGGCGTTGGGCAGGCCGACGCGCTGGATCATGAGGATCACGAACCGACCCTTGACCGGATCGATCCAGGCCTGGGTGCCGAAGGCCCCGCCGTGGCCGAACGTGCCGGGCGAGAGCATCGCCGTGACGCCCGAGGGCGCGCGGACGACGCCCCAGCCGAGGCCGTAGCCCATGCCGTCGGTGAACCCGCACTTGAGATCGCCAGTCTGCACCCGCGTCATCTCGACCACCGCCTTCTCCGAGAGGATCCTCTTCCCGTCGGCGGCGACCCCCTTGCGGAGCATCATCTGATACAGCTTGGCGAGGTCCGGCGCCGTCGAGTAAAGGCCGCCCGCCGGCACGGGGTGCTTCGAGCCTGACGGCGGGCCAATCAGGGGATGGTCGACGGAGACGAGCCGGTCGCCCTTCCGGTCGTAAGTCGCCGCGCTCCGACGGAGCTGCACCGGGGTCGGGTCGAAGGTCGTGTCGGCCATGCTGAGGGGGTCGAAGATGCGGCGCTTCAGGAACGCCTCGTACGGCTCTCCCGCGACGACCTCGATGACCCTGCCGAGCGTGTCGATCCCGGCGTTGCAGTAGGCCCAACGGCTGCCAGGCTCGAATTCGAGCGGGCGCTGCGAGGAGACGAGCGCCTCCTCGGCGAGCGCCCGGTTCCTCTTCGCGTACAGGTCGGCCAGGCCCGGCGGCATCCCGCCGGGGAGGCCGGAGGTGTGGGTCAGGAGGTCGCGGAGGGTGATCGGCCGCGGGGGCTTCCGCAATGTGATCTCATCGCCCGAACGCGACACGATCATCATCTGACCCCGGAATTCGGGCAGGTGCTTTTCGACCGGGTCGTCGATCGAAAGCTTCCCTTCATCGGCCAGGATCATGACGCCGAGGGCCGTGATCGGCTTGGTCATCGAGGCGATGCGGAAGAGGGTCTCGGGCCGCATCGTCGTGCCGGCTTCGATGTTCGCCTGACCGACGGCCTCGAGGCTGCGGATCTCGTCCTTCGTCCCGACGACCGTGACGGCGCCTGCGATCTCCGTGTGGTCGACGAACCGCTGCATCCGCTCCCGGATCGCCGACAATCCGGCCGGGGGCTTGCCGTCGGCCCTTGCGAAGTCGTCGATGAAGATGCCGTAGCCGACGCCGGACGGGTCCTTGGAGCGGGCCATCTGGAAGGCCATGAACCGGCCATCGTCGCTGATGACGGGGTTGGAGGCCTTGTAACCGGGGTACTTGTTGAAGGTCGTGAGCCGCTCCCAGGTGCCGCGGCCGTCGAGCGAGAGCTTCCAGATGTCGACATGATTCGGACCGCGGCCGCTGAAGCCCTCGCGGTCGCTCTCGACGCAGGTCCAGCGGCCGTCGGGGAAGATGCCCTCGGGCTCGTCGTACTGGCCGGGGGCCTTCGAATCGTTGACGACGGCCTTGGTCGCGAGGTCGACGCGGCAAACCTCGGTGCCGTCGTGGCCGTAGGCGCTGAAGGTCAGCTCGCGCTCGTCGGGGGGGCGGAAGTTCTGGCATTCGAGGGTGCAGCGGAAGGGGAGATCGCGGCTGTCCAGCACGAGTCGGCGGTTCTCGAGCCTCGGCGTCCCGTTGTCCGTGACGATGTCGGCCTCGAAGATCCGCGACGAGCCGGCGGGCATCTCGTCGGGGTACTGGGCGGCGACGTGCGTCCAGGCGATGTGCATCCGCTTCCGCGAGACGGCCGGCCCCTCCGAGCACTTCGTGCCGAGCGGCACCGGGGGCTTGGTCCCGCCCTGATCGAGCACCGACAGGAAGCACTCGACCCGGCTGGGCCCGGGGTTCTTCGGGTCGAACCGCTCGGGGCCGGACAGGAGGATGTCGCCGTTGGCCAGGTAGAGCGCGCGGGTGTAGCCGACGTGGGGATAGTGCGCCGTCAAGAGCCTCAGCGCACCGGTCGCGACCTCGACCTCGTAGACGTCGCCGAAGGTCTTCTCGACGAACAGGATCTTGCGGCCGTCGTGCGACCAGTCGGCGCGTTCGCCGAAGCTGGTCACGCGGCGGATGTGCGGCGGCAGCTCGCGGTCGGGGGAGCCGTCCTCGACGGCGAGGGCCGTGGTCGCTATGAGGAGGATCGGGGCCAGCCCGAGTAGGGCGAGCGGGTTCGAGCGGGGCGTCATCATTGCCTCCTCGGGTCGGGGTCGCTCCGGGACGTCGCACGTCGTCCCCTGGGATAACCCGCCGCGACCGGCCCCGCAAGGGGCCGGTTCAACGGCCCGAGCGTCGCCTGGCCCGTCGGCAATGAACCTCTTCGGTTCTCGACTCGGCGGCCGGCTCCTCCGCTTCCCCGGTCGCAGGCGCCAGCCCGCGCACGCACTCGATCGCGCGCCGCATCAGGGCCTCGTCGACCTCGTGGACGTCGATCGGGTCGCCGACGCCGCGGAGCATGGTCAAGGTGAGGCGGCCGCCGAGGTGCTGGCGGAACTCCTCGAGGCCCTCGAAGAGGGCGTCGGGGTCGTCGAGGGCGGGGTGGCCGAGCGCGAGGCCGAGGTCGTCGAGGCAGCGGAGCACGGCGTCGGCGGCCTGGGACGGGAGGCCGAGGGCGAGCGTGGAGTAGACCGTATCGATCGCGACGCCGATGGCGACGGCCTCGCCGTGGCGGAGTCGGAAGTCGGTGATCGCTTCGAGGCGGTGGGCCGACCAGTGGCCGAAGTCGAGCGGCCGGGCCTCGCGGGCCTCGAACGGGTCGCCGCCGAGGGTGATGTGGTCGCGGTGCCGCTCGGCCGAGGCGCGGATCATCGGCAAGGCCGCCGCCGGGTCACGCCTCCGGATGCGGTCGGCCGAGCGGCAGAGCTCGGCGAACATGCCGGCGTCCTTCAGGAGCGAGACCTTGACCGCCTCGGAGAAGCCGCAGACGAAGTCGCGGTCGGGCAAGGTCTCCAGCAAGCTCGCGTCGTTGATGACCGCCCAGGGGACGGCGAAGCTGCCGAGCCAGTTCTTCTTGCCGAAGAGGTTGACCGCGTTCTTGACCCCCACGCCCGAGTCGGCCTGCGCCAGGGTGGTCGTCGGCAATCGCACCAGCCGCAGGCCGCGGTGGGCGATCGCCGCGGCGAAGCCGACGGCGTCGAGCACGGCCCCGCCGCCGACCACGACGACGTAGCTGCGGCGATCGAGCCCGGCGGCGTGGAAGACCTTGAGGATGCGCTCGAGGATATGGATGTCGTTCTTGACCGCCTCGCCGCCCGGCACGAGCTGGACGTTGCCCGCCCGCTCGATCCGGCCGGCGTGCTCGGCCCCGAAGGCGCGGAGCTTGTGCCGCAGGTCCGGCATCGCCTCGGCGACGTGGCCGTCGACCCAGAACTGCACCCGGGCCGGCCGCCCTTCCGACGGCTCGAGCACGTCGGCCAGGACCTGACGGTCGGCGCCGAGCAGGTCGTCGGTGAACAGGAGTCGATGCACGAACGTGGGGGCGAACGGCACGTCGGCGCGATGGGTCGCGGTCTCTGGGCTCATCGGGCGAGTCGTCCGGCGGGTCGGCGGTCTTCCGGACCGGCTGCCAGGCCGGTCCGCGGCGGGTGGGATTCCCTTCCAGGATACGCGCGCCGTGTCTCCGGGTCGAGGGGGTCATGGCCCTCGATTTCCGCCCGCCGTTGCGGAGGCCATGCGCGGGCGATAGCCTGGGCTCCGGGGAGGCGTTGCGATGGCGGATTCGCGGCTCTACGACATCTCGCCGCCGATCGGGCCGGACCTGGCGGTCTGGCCGGGGGATACGCCCTTCTCGCGCGAAATCCTGATGGAGATGAGGCGCGGGGCGAACATCACCCTCTCGACCCTCCGCGCCACCGCCCACCTCGGTGCCCACGCCGACGCACCGAGCCATTACGGGGCCGAGGCGCCGGGGATCGACCGGCGCGACCTTGCGCTCTATCTCGGCCCTTGCCAGGTCATTCGCGCCGTCGTCGGCCGGGGCGGGCTGGTCGCGCCCGGCCACCTGCCGGCGACGCTCGCGGCCGATCGCGTCCTGTTCGCCACCGGGACGTTCCCGGACCCAACCCGGTTCAACACCGACTTCGCCGCCCTCGCGCCCGAATTGATCGTCGCCCTCCAGGGTCACGGCGTTCGGCTCGTCGGCGTCGACACGCCGAGCGTGGACCCGTTCGACTCGAAGGATCTGCCCGCGCACCGGGCCTGCCTGGCGGCCGACATGGCCATCCTCGAAGGGCTCGTCCTGGCCGACGTGCCCGAAGGGGTCTATGAGCTGATCGCGCCGCCGCTCCGCCTCGTCGACTGCGACGCCAGCCCCGTGCGGGCGATCTTGAGGGCCCTCCCGCCATGACGATCACGCCCCCGCTCGGCGCGGCCGACGACCCCTTGCTCGCCTACCGCGGGCGGTTCCCGATCGTCGACCGGACGAACTACCTCATCAGCAATTCCCTGGGCGCCGTGCCGCACGCCGTCGAGGAGTCGCTGCATTCCTATTACGAGACCTGGGCCACGCGCGGGGTGCGGGCCTGGGAGGAGTCGTGGTGGGGACTGGTCGCCGAGCTCGGCGACCTCGTCGCGCCGCTGATCGGCGCCGGGAAGGGTGAGGTCGTCTTCCAGCCGAACGTGACCATCGCGCACGCCGTCCTCTTCAGCGCCTTCGACTTCCGCGACGGCCGGCCGAAGGTCGTCACCGACGCGATGCACTTCCCGTCGATCCTCTACCTCCTCGCCGAGCAACAGTCCCTCGGCGCCGAGGTCGTCGTCGTGCCGACCGACGACGGCATCACGGTCGACGCCGGCCGGCTCGTCGACGCCATCGACGAGACGACCGCCTTCGTGGCCGTCTCGCACGTCCTGTTCAAAAGTTCTTATGTTCACGATATCGCGTCGATCGCCGAGAAGGCGCGGAAGGTCGGCGCGATCCTGATCGTCGACGGCTATCAGGCGGTCGGCAACCTGCCGGTCGATGTCGGGGCGATCGGGGCCGACGTCTACATCGGCGGCTGCCTCAAGTGGCTCTGCGGCGGCCCCGGCGCGGCATTCCTGTGGGTGCGACCGGACCTGCGGACCCGGTTCGCCCCGCGCCTCGCCGGCTGGATGGCGCACAGCAACCCGTTCTCGTTCGCGACGACGCTCGACCGCCGCCCCGACGCCTGGCGGTTCCTCCACGGCACGCCGAACATCCCCGCGTTCTACGCCGCCCGGCCCGGCCTGGAGATCATCGCCGAGGTCGGCATCGACGCGATCCGCGCCAAGTCCGGGCGACAGACGGCGCGGCTGCTCGCCCTGGCCGACGCCTTCGGCTTCCCCTGCACGACCCCGCGCGACCCGTCCCGCCGCGGCGGGACCGTCGCCATCGACGCGCCGCACGGCCCCGAGGTCTCCCGCGCCCTCAAGTCCCGCGACATCCTCTGCGACTACCGCCCCGGCGCCGGCATCCGCCTCTCCCCCCACCTCTACAACCGCGACGACGAGCTCGACGCCGCCGTCACCGCCATCGCCCAGACCCTCGAATCGAGGGAATGGGAGGCGTTCGGCGACGCGAAGGTGGTGAGTTGAATCGGGGAGGAAGAAGGGGGTTATCCGCAGATGACGCAGATGAAGAAAGATGAAATTAATTGAAAATTTTTCATCTTTCTTCATCTGCGTCAT
>DASZMJ010000107.1:0-14347 GCA_035551935.1 Isosphaeraceae bacterium | reverse complement strand
CGCCCGGCCCGTGGGGCAGGGCGAACGCACGTGTTTCGCAAATCCTTGTCCTGCAAGGATTTGCAATCTAGTGCACGGAATTCAACTAGTCGCAAGTTCTTTGCAGACAAGGATTTGTGAATTAGATGCGTTTGCCCTGGCCCGTGGGGTCGGCCCCGCTGCTCGTGACGATTTCCCTCTTCCTAACCCGAAGCGCCAGCGAGGGCCTTCCATACCGTTGCTGGCGGTGTCCAGGCAACAGCGTGGAAGGCCCTCGCTGGCGCTTCGGATTGTGGAAGGCCCTCGCTGGCGCTTCGGGTTGTTGAAGCAATACTCATGGTCGAGCGACCGATCCGAGCGCGAAGACCCTCGGGTCCCCGCTCAGCTCGGCGGCAGCTTGAGCGTCGGCAGCGACTCCCAGACCTTGCGAGCGGCCTGGACCTGGGCGATCCGGCAGACGCATGGGTAGTCGCAGCGCTGGCGGCAGTCGTCCTCGCGCGGGGCGACCGGGAAGGCCGCGCGGCGGAGGTTGCCGACGAGTTCGAGGACGAACGCCTCCATCGCCGGCCGGAACGCCTCCCAGGAGTCGAGCCCCTCGCCGTCGGCGTTGGCCATGGCGACGACGGCGCGATAGCCCTTCTTGCCCAGCGCCCAGTATCCCACGTCGAGCGGCCGGGCCCCCCGGCCGGCAAGCGCGAGCCGCTCGACGGCCAGCGCATAGAGCGGCAGTTGCAGCGCCAGGCCCGCGACCACGTCCGACTTCGCGGGCGCGTGGCCGGTCTTGTAATCGATCACGCGGAAGAGGGTCCGGTCCGGCAGGCGGATCAGGTCGATCCGGTCGATCTTCCCCTGGAGCTGGACCGTCTCCGGCTCCTCGCCGAGCACCAACGGCGGCAGGCCCCCGCCCGGCTTCCCCTCGCCGAAGGCGACCTCGACGTGGTGACACTCCGAGGCGCCGAGCTTGGTGAGATACTCGCGGAACTGCTTCGCGTACCGCTTCCCGACCCGCTCCAGCCGGCCCGCCTCGATCCGCCGCAGTCCCTCCTCGACGGGCGAGGCGTCCGGACCTTGCGTATCGAGCTCCGCTTGAATAATCCGGGACAGAATCGTCTCCACGAGATCGGCCGGCGACTCACCGGCATCCTCCATCGCGCCGCCGAGCTGGAGGTGCAACTCCTCGAGGACGCGGTGGGCGAGGCTGCCGGCGGCGGCTCGGTCGTCGCGGAACTCCTCGAGCTCGTCGGGCGGCTCGAGCCGCAGGACGTAGCGCAGGAAGAAGCGGAAGGGGCAGGCGGCGAGCGTCTCGAGCTGGCTGGGGCTGAACGCGGGCCGGTCGGGGCCGAAGTCGGCCGCGATCTTACGGATCGCCTCGGCGTCACCGAGCTTGCCGTCGAACCGGCCGAATTCGCGCCCGGCCTCGCGCTCGTGCGCGACCCGCAACGCGAGGGCCACGCCATCGAGGGCCGGCCGATGCTCCGGATCGTCGGAGAGTTGTTTCAAGAGGGCGAGGTCCTCCTCCTGGCAGGCCAGCGCCATCGCTTGTAGGCGGAGGTCGGCCGGCGTGCCGGCCAGCAGGCCGCGGGTCAGCGTGGGGTCGAGGGTGCGGATCGGCTCGGCGAAGGGCGGTTGCGCGTCCGGCGCGAAGGCCGAGAGTGTCTCGTCGAGGAAGACGGCCGGCAGGAGGGCCTGGCCTTTCTCGTCGGTCGTCGGGTAGGTCAGCGTGAGGCCCGCCTCGGCCGCGCCGACGACGCGGAGGAAGCGGAGCATCTCGCGGCCGAAGGATCGAGAGGGCTCCGGGTCGTCGGGCTCGGCGGCGCGATCCGAGAGGATCGCCTCGCGCGCGGGGAACGTCCCCTCGACCAGGCCCGCCAGGATGACATGACGCGCCCGGACCCCTTCGGCCTCGTCGACCGTCGCGAACCGGACCGCGCCGACGGGCTCGGGACCAGTTGGCAACTCCAGCTCGCGGGCGACGCGGTCGACCTCGCGCACGAACGAGGCCCAGGTCCAATTCCGGCCGGCACGCTTCCCCCCGTCGAGCGCCGGGCCGTGCTCGTCGAGGGCGAGGTACAGGGATTCCAGGGCGGGGCGACCGTCGACGCGGCCGATCCCGAGGGCGTCGGCGAGGCGGCGGAGGCGATCGACCTGGTCGGCCCAGGGGCCCGGTCGGGCGAGGGTGTCGTAGATCGATCCCAGCCGGCCCACGATCGCCTCGGCGATCCGGGCCCGTGCGGCGCGGCGACGACGGCGGCGGAGGTCGGGCGATTCGTCGCCGGGGCCCGGCTCGACCGCGGCGCGGCGGAGGGCGTCGCGCACGACGTCGCGGCCTCGGAAGGCGCGCGACTCGGTGAGGGCGGTCGCGGCCCGTGTCATTGCCAGGGGTTCGGCGAGCTCGGGCCAGTCGGGCCGGACCTGCCCGTGCCGAAGGAGCCGGACGAGCCGCGCGACATCCCAATCCTCGGCCGCGACCGCCGCCGCGAGCCGCAAGGCCGCCACGGCCGGCATGCTCGCGAGCGGCCCCCACCGGCCCCCGGCTACGGGAAGGCCCCACGCCTTCGCCACGTCGGCCGCGAGCCCCGCCGCGTCGTCCCAGCGCCGGAATACGACCAGGATCTCTTCCGGTGGTACTCCCTCGTCGATGAGTTCCCGCAGCCGACGCGCCACCAGGGCCGACTCCCCCTCGCCTTGCGGGGCGCCGAGGATCGTCACCCCGGTCGTGACGGCGATGGGGGTGGCGTCGTCGCGGAACAGGTCGCGGCCGAGCGCGACAATCCCCGTCGGGCCGTCGTCCTCGCGGAACTCGTCGACGAATCCCCACGAAAGCAGGCGTTCGCGGATCGGCCGTACCGTCGCAAACGCTTCGGGCCGGGCCGGGTCCCAGGGGAGGGTGATGCACAAGGTCTCGGCTCGATCACGGAAGGCTTCGAGCGCGGCGCGGGTCGCGAGGTCGCCGGAGGTCGGCTCGAGGATCGTCACCGACTCGAAGCGTTCGAACCCCGGCGGCGGGTCGTGGCGGAGCCGGCGGGCGGCGCGGATCGCGAGCCCCTCGGCGTCGTCGGCGTCGCGTTGCTTGAGGATCTTCCGATATTCGCGCGCGAACAACCAGTCAGCCCCGGCCCCCTCGGGGGCCGACCGTCGTCCCGAGCGTCGCCAGGAGGCGACGCGGCCCCGCAGGCGACGGAGGTAGCCGGGCGTCTCGGCCAGGTCGGCGATCGGACCGAGCCGATCGGCGGCCCGGGCGCGCACGCGGGCGACGGCCACGCGCAGCACGGCGCGGACGCCGACCTCGGACAAGGCGATCGGCCCCGTGCCGGCGGCCAGCCGCACGGCAAGCCAGAGGTCATCCCAGTCGAGGACCCTCGGGCCTTCGGCCCCCGGCGTGCGCCGGGCGAGGTCGCGGGCCAGGCGGTCGCGGGACAGCCGGGTCGGGGCGATCCAGAGCCCGCCCGGGGACGTGGCCACCGCCCGCGCCGTCAGGCTTGAGGGCCGGGGGCCGGTCAAGAGCCGCCGCCCGTCGGGCATCGTTTCGACTCCCCTGTCCGGTGGCCAAGAGGCCGAATACCAGGAGTGCCAATGCGATCAAATAAACGGAGAAGTACCAGACCTTCCCCGCGCGGACGACCCGCACCAGCCACGCGATCGCGGCGTAGCCGACCAGCCCGGCGACGACCGTCGCCGCGGCGGTCTGCGCGACGCGGTCGGGCGTGAGCAGGCTCTTGTCGATGTCCTTCAGCTCGAAGAAGGCCGCGCCGGCGATCGCGGGCACGGCGATCAGGAGGCTGAAGCCGACGGCCCAGATGCGACGGAAGCCGAGCGCCAGCGCCATCGCGATCGTCAGGCCGCTGCGGCTGACCCCAGGCAGCGGCGCGAACGCCTGCGCGATCCCGACGGCCAGGGCCATCCACCACGCCGTCTCCCTCGGCCCCCTCTCGCCCCCCCTCAGCCTCGCCGTGATCAAGAGTGCCGCCGCCGTCACCAGGAACCCGGCGCCGACGACCTTCGGATCGCTGAACGTATGCTCGATCTTCTCCTTGAGCTTGAACAGCTTGTACGGGGCCAGCGGCAACGTCGCCACGAACGCCAGGGCGAGCGCGCGGATCACGACGTCGCGTCGATATGGGCTCGAATCGTCATCCTTGAGGAACCCGCGGATGCCGTCTCGGATCACACCCCGGTAGTAGACGAGGATGGCCGACAACGTGCCGACGTGGAGCATGACGTCGAAGAGGAGGTTCTCGGCGTCGGTGCGGGTGCGTCCGAGCCAGCGGGCGAAGAGGATCTGGAAGACGGCGAGGTGGCCGTCGCTGGAGACGGGGAGGAACTCGGTGATCCCCTGGACCACGCCGAGGAAGAGGGATTGGAGCCATTCCATGTCAGTCGCGCGCGCCCCCGGCAACCTCGCCGGCCCGCAACGGGGGCGACGCGCCCCGGAGCATCGGCCACGCCAGCGCGAGGTAGCCGACGCCGCTGTAGATCGTCAAGATCACGGAGATCCGAGTGATCACGTCTCGTGCGATGAGCCAGCCCGGCGCCGGCCGCGCGATCAGGGCGAGCAGGACGGCGACGATCGCGAGGCACTGGAATGTCGTCTTGAGCTTGCCCGCGAGGTTGGCGCCGAACGGCTCGCCGCGCCCCTCGATCAGGCTGCGGACCCCCTGGATCAGGAGCTCGCGGACCACGATCGCCGTGACCATCCACGGCGCGACGCCCGTCCCCTCGATCGTGGCGAAGTAGATGAACGCCCCGGCGACCATCACCTTGTCGACCAATGGGTCGAGCTGCCGGCCGAGGGCGGTCGCCTGGTTGAGCCGTCGCGCGAGGTAGCCGTCGAGGGCGTCGCTGACGGCGGCGACGACGAAGACGGCCAGCGCCGCGACGTACCAGCCCCGCGCGATCAGGGCGAAGAGGACGACGGACAGGACCAGCCGCCCGACGGTCAGGGCGTTCGGGACGTTCCAGAAGCGTGTCGGGTCGGGCCCGGCCATCGAGAGAACCTCGCGCGATCAGTCGATGATGTTCAGGGGGGTCGCCGGCCGCTTCCGCGGCCTGGGACGGTGCCGACGCCGCGGCGCGGGGCGGTCGGCGACGGCGCGGGCCACGGTGTCGTAACCGGCGGCGCCGACGACCTCGCACGCGACGAGGTCGCCGGGCTCGAGCCCGCGACCGCGGACGAAGGTCACGCCGTCGACGTCCGGGGCGTCGGCGAAGGTCCGGCCGAGCCAGAGGTCGTCGCCGTCGGGGGCGGGGCCGTCGATCAGGACGTCGAGCCGGCGGCCGACGAGCGACTCGTTGAAGGCGAAGGCGATCGGCTGTTGCGCCGCCATGACCCGGTCGCGCCGCTCGACCTTGATCTCGTCCGTCAGGTGCCCCGGCAGCCGGGCCGCGGGCGTGTCGGCCTCGAACGAGTAGGGGAAGACGCCGAGCCGCTCGAACTTCGCCGTCTGAACATATTCGAGGAGTTCATCGAACTCCGCCTCGGTCTCGCCGGGGAAGCCGACGATGAACGTCGTCCGCATCACGAGCCCGGGGATGCCGTCGCGGAGGCGGCCGAGGATCTCCTCGGTCTGGGCCCGAGTGTGCCGGCGGTTCATCGCCCGGAGCATGCGATCGTTAATATGTTGAAGGGGCATGTCCAGGTACGGGATGACCTTCGGCGAGTCGCGGAGCGCGGCGATCAGGTCGTCGGTCACGTACATGGGATAATTGTAGAGGATGCGAATCCAATCGATCCCGTCGATGTCATTCAGGCTGCGGACGAGGTCGGCGAGGCGGGGGGTGCCGTAGAGGTCGAGGCCGTAATAGGTCATGTCCTGCGCGACGAGGTTCAGCTCGCGGACGCCGTCGGCGGCCAGCTCGCGGGCCTCGACGACGACGGCCTCGATCGGCTTCGACACGTGCTTGCCGCGCATGAACGGGATCGCGCAGAAGGTGCAAAGGCGGTCGCAGCCCTCCGAGACCTTCAGGTACGCCAGGTGCCTCGGCGTGATCCGGAGCCGCGCCGTGTCGTCCTGCGCCCGGACCGGCGCCGGTCGGAAGACGGTCCGTTGCTCGCGGAGGCCGCCGACGATCCGGTCGGCGACCTTGACGATCTCCTCGCGGCCGAAGACGCCGACGACCTGGTCGACCTCCGGCACTTCCTCAAGCAGCTTCTCCCTCTCGCGCTCGGCCAGGCACCCCGCGACGATCACCCCCTTGATCGCCCCGGCCTTCTTCCGCTCGATCAGGTCGCGGATCACCCCCAGCGACTCCCGCCGGGCCGCGTCGATGAAGCCGCACGTATTGACGATCACCACGTCCGCCCCGTCCGCCTCCGGCACCAGGGCGTAGCCGTCCTGCGCCAGCAGGCCCAGCATGCGCTCGGAGTCGACCGTGTTCTTCGGGCAGCCGAGGCTGACGAAGGAAAACGTGGCCTTGACATCTCTCTGATCTTTCATGTTGTCCGTCACGCTCCCTGATTCTGTACCGTTGCGTCCAACGGCTCCACGGATTCCGTGAGGAGGGGCGATACCTCGATCTGGCGCTCCTTCGTCGCCCCCGACTCCTCGAATGGGAAGGAGAAGATGGTCATCGTGGTGCGACCCACCTGGACCATCTCCGGATGGCGAATCTCGAAGGTGCGGCCGCTGGCAAGACTGATCCGGAACGGCCGAAACGGCCCCGCCCCGACATGGCTGGCGATGCGTTGGAAGGTGATCATGGTGAGGGTTCGCCCCTTGCCTCAGGGGCCCGAATCGGCTGGGACTGGCTTCGAGTCTTCGAGGTGCCAGTCCCAGCCGATTCGGGCCTGTTCGTCCTCGGCCGTCCACCCCTCGACGAAGGAAAAGGTACGCTTCATGTTCCTGAGATCACTCATAGGAGCATTCAATCCGTTATGCAGTCGTTCTTTGGGCCGAGGTCCAACGGCTCGATGGAATCTATCGACATCAAAGGCACGTTATGCCATTTCTCGTGTTCGTCGGCGCCGACCTTGCCGTACACGCTTGCCGCCGTCCGCCCGACGAAAAACATCTCCGGGTATGGGATGACTCAGGATGGGCCGCTCGTCATCCGGATGCGAAACGGGCGGAACGGTTCGGTTGTCAGGTAAGCGAGCACTTCCCGGGAGGTCATCATCCCGACTCCGCGGCCGAGGTCTCAAGGTGCGAGATCGATTCCGTCCGCACCAGCGAAACGCCCTCCCACTCATCCGGGATCTCCACGTCATCTCCGGTCGACTTGTAGATCAGGACGTTACTTCGTAAGACCTTGATCATTTCCGGGTGGCAGACGTCGAAGGTCCTTCCGCTCGCCGTGTGGATCCGGAAAGGTCGGAAGGGCTGGGCCTTGACGTAACCCAGGACGGCTTGAGGCGTCATCATCGGTCAGCGGGCCTCGGCGTCGCGAACCGTCACACGCCCTCGGGATTCCTTAAGAAGGTTGCGGTGCCGGCCGGAAACGTCCCAGTATAATCAACGCGGGATAATCCAACAATCCCGACCGGCCCGCGGCATCGCGGCCAGTCGGCGACAAGGCAGCGAGGGCGCCGGGGAGACGATGGCCTCCCCGGCGCCCTCGCCGAGTCTTGTAAGGAGGATTGTTATCGGAAATGGCGCGGGGGCCGGCGGGCGCCTCCGTGCGCCGTTCGGCCCTCCACCGAGGTTCAGCCGAGCAGGCTCGTGATCGTGCCGGCGGTCTTGTTCAGGGCCACGGTCAGGGCCGTGATGCTGGCGTTGCTGTCGAGCAGGTGCGCGACGTCGGAGATCAGGTTGCCGAGCAGGTTGCCGGGGCCGTTGTTGGCGGTGATGTCGAGCGTCACCGGGCCGTTGTTGCAGTTGTCGAGGTGGACGTCCAGGCCGAGCAGGTTCAGGTTGACCGGCCCGAGCGACAGGTGAAGCACCGGCGTCGAGGTCGGGCTTGCCGCCGTCGCGGGGGTGCCGGCGGTCGTGCCGGATGCCGAGACCGATGTCGGCGACGAGAGCGCGCCGAGGACGCCGTTGAGCAGGCCGGTGATGCCATTGGTCAGCGTAGTAAGCTGCGACGGGCTCAGGCCGCCCAGGATGTTGCCCAGCGACGTGCCGCCGTTGAGCAGGTTAGCGACGTCAGTCAGGAGGTTGCCGAGCAGGTTCCCCGGGCCGCTCTGGGCGGTGATGTCGAGGCAGATGTTGCTGGTCTTGACCTCGAGGCCGAGCAAGTTGAGGTCGATCGGCGCCAGGTGCAACTCGAGGATCGGCGTCGTGGCCGCGGCGTTCGGACTGGCCGAGGCCGACGCGCCCGAGGTGACCGAGAGCGTCACCGGCACGGCGATCGTATGGGAGCCGATCTGGACGTCGGCGACGAGCTGGTTGTTCGAGACTGCCACGCCGGTGACGGAGATCGGCACCATCGATTGCGTCAACTGGTGCGGGCTCGGGAAGCCGATCGATTGGACGTGGACCGGCGGGGCCATCGTCCCGGGCCCGGACATGACGGTCCGCGCCTCAAGGCCGTCGATCGCCGGCCGGAAGCCGGCCGGATTCCGCCGCCGGACCTGGCCGGGACGTCGGAGTCGGAGGGTGATGATGCTCATGGGGTGCGTTCCTCTCGCGGTCGAGGCCCATCCCACCCCTCGGCGCGTACCGCGATCGGCGGCGCCGCGCGGGCGTCCGGGCGTCTTCCGTATCCGCAGGATGTCGGGTTCGTCCTCGCCACGGTCCCGATCCGGCCGCCCGGCGTCGCGGAAGGCGCCGGAGGTCGTGATCGTGACCTCGCATCGGGCCTATCGCGATCCTCGTTCCAAAAAGTGGCACAATTGCCCCGATCCCACCGCGCAGACGCCCGGCCCGTTGCGTCATCGACCGCACCCAACTCGTTCCATGACATTGACTTCCGAATGGGAAATCATTCGGAGATCACGGGATATCGGATGACGTTGATGCGGTGATCGCAGGCGGTCTTGGACCCGATAACCGAGGAAACCGCCTGCCAGCCGCCGCATCAAGTGGTGCGCAGCGGCGGTTTCCTTGTCACACCGCATCACTCGACCCGTAACTCTCGCCGATTCGTCGCCCGCTCCTCCTCGTCGAAGCGCAGCGTTCCCGCGACTTCGACAGGAAGGACCCTCCACTCAACATTCTCCGCTCGGACCGGGCAAGGCCTCACCCACACCCTGTCGGCGAAGGCGGCGAGATGCGACCTCGACGGTCGCTGCCTCCCGACCGAGCAAACCAGTTCACACGACGAATGGAGGGGATCGAGGGCTGTTGAGGACCCCAATCGTTCACTTGCCCCGCTGGTGGGGGAGGGCCGCGACGGGGGGGCCGTGGCGCGGGATCGACGAGCCGGCCATCCCGTTGGCGAGCTGGGGGTGATCGGCGGCGTCCTCGATGATCGCGGGGAGGAGGACCTCGAAGCGGGCACCGCCGCGATCGGGCGCGAGGACGCGGATCGTGCCGCCGAGGGCCTCGGCGATGCGACGGGCGATTGACAGGCCAAGGCCGACTCCGGGGCGGCCGAGCCGCAGGGCGCGGGGGGAGCGATAGAAGGGCTCGAAGATGCGGGGGACGTCTTCGGGCGGGATGCCGGGGCCGGAGTCAATCACGGCGAAGATCCCCCAGGGGCCTTCGCGGGCCGTCGCGACCACGATCGGCGTGCCGGCCGGGCTGTACTTGGCGGCGTTGTCGAGCAGGTTGTCGAGCAACTGGCCGAGCAGCGGGGCGTGGGCGCGGACGACCAGCGGGCCGCGGGCCGGCTCGAAGTGCAGGTCGTCGGCGCGAGGGCCTTCGCCGCGGCGGGCGAGGTGTTCGGCGAGCCAGGTGGGGAGGTCCAGCGGCTCGACGTCGGGCAGGGCCGCGTCGGCCTCGGCGCGGCTGAGGAACAGGAGTGCCTCGACGATCCGCCGCAGGTGCTCGGCCTGTTCGAGGGCGGTCACGAGCACGCGACGGTACTCCTCGGCGGACCGATCGCGGCGCAGCGCGACCTCGATCTGGCCGATCAGGGCGGTCAACGGGGTCCGGAGCTGGTGCGAGGCGTCGCCGCTGAAGCGGCGCTGGCGCTCGAAGGCGACGCGGAGCCGGGCCAGCAGGTCGTTGAAGGCGCGGCGGAGCTGGTCGAGCTCGTCGTCGGCGCCGACTTCGGCCAGCGACCAGCCGGGGTCGGCCGGGTCGACCCCCCGGGCCGAGGCGACCATCGCGATCAAGGGGGCAAGGGCCTTGCGGCAGAGCCGGCGGCCGAGCAAGGCCGCCAGGGCCCAGAGCGCCGCCGAGGTCCCCGCCAAGGCCACGCCGAGCGTCGCCAGGGCCTCCTCGGCCGGGCCGGTCGGGACGAAGGCCGTAAGCACCAGCGCCTGGTGCTTACGGCCCGGGTGCTCGAACTCGCGGGGATCGACGCCCTCGCGATCGGGCACGAGCCGGTTCTGGGCGACCTTCCAGGGCAAGCCGCGCCGGTCCTTGAGTCGAGTCGGCAGCACGGTCGTCCCCGGCCGAGGGGTCCATTCGGGGGTCAGTTCGGCGTCGTCGAGGTTGCGGGAGCGGTCGATCCGGCGCCCCCGGCCGTCGAGGACGAGCCAGCGGGGCCGGTCGGGGCCGGCGTCCTGGCCGAGGGGGAGGATGCGCTCCTGCGGCTCCCACTCGACGTCGTGGCGGTGGATCTCGGCCCCGGCCGTCAAGACGGCCAGCGTCGAACGGAGGTGGTCGTCGACCTGGCGGTCGAGGTAGGTGCGGGCGAGCAAGTAGAGCGTCCCCGAGAAGCCGACGAGGACCAGCCCCAGCGCCGCGAGGAAGAAGGCCGAGAGGCGATTGGCCAGGCTCATCTCACGCGCCCTCCGCCGAGGCGCCGAGCCGGTAGCCACGGCCGCGGACCGTCTGGATCACCCGCGGCCCGTGCGCCTCGAGCTTGCGCCGAAGCTCCATGACGTGGACCTCGAGCGTGTTGGAGAGGCCGTCATAATGCTCGTCCCAGACGTGCTCGTAGATCCGCGTCCGCGAGAGCACCTGGTCGGGGTGCCGGAGGAAGAAGATCAGGAGCGCCTGCTCCTTGGCCGTCAGGTCCAGCGCGTGGCCCGCTCGGGCGGCCTTCTGGCCCACGAGGTCGAGCGTGATGTCGCCGAAGCCTAGGACGAGGTCCTGCGCCCGGTCGCGGCGGCGGACCAAGGCGCGGATGCGGGCGAGCAGCTCGTCGAAGGCGAACGGCTTGCAGAGATAGTCGTCCGCCCCCTCGTCGAGCCCGCGGACGCGGTCGGCGACGGCGTCGCGGGCGGTGAGGATCAAGACCGGCGCGGCGCCGCCGCCGCGCCGGTACATCTTCAGGACGGCCAGGCCGTCGGGGCCGGGCAGGCCGAGGTCGAGCAGGACCGCGTCCCAGTCGCCGCCGCGCAGCGCGTGCTCGGCCGAGTCGCCGTCGGCGGCGTGCTCGACGACGAACCCCTCCTCGCGCAGGCCGCGGACGACGAAGTCGGCGATCGCGCGCTCGTCCTCGACGACCAGGATGCGGATGCCCATCGTCCCGTCCCCCTCCCGCCGGTCACTTCGCCGCTTCGGGCTCCTCGATCGTCCCGTCGGGCTCGACGACGACCTCGAACGGCTTCTTGCCGGCCTCCTCGACGACGACCTCGTATTCGACCTCCTCCTTGCCGTCCTCGAAGGCGGTCAGCTTCTCGGCCTTGTTGAGCTTGGCCTGCGGGTACTTCTTCTTGAGCGCATCGGCGACCTTGGCCGGCAGGTCCTTGACCTCCATCGCCTGCTCGATCTCCAGCAGGGTGCCGTCGGGCTTCAGGGCCAGGTCGAGGGCATGCGACTCGTGTTCGATGGCGACCTCGTAGGTCGTCTTGCCCTTGTCGACCTCCTTGGACGCCTCCTTGATCTTCGCGCCGGGGTACCTGTCCTTGACGGTCTTCATGATCGCCGCCGGCACCTTGTCGAGCGGCACCTTCTCCTCATCCGCCCGCGCCCCGGCCGCCAGCAGCCCCATCACCATCGCCATCGCGATGCCGATCCGCATGGCATTCCCCTTGGGATCATCTCCGCCGCGTCCCCGGCTCCCGGCCGGACGCCCACGACGGCCGCGTCCTACCATAAACGAAGGCGGTAAGCGAGCCGTGAACGGGGGCTAAGAACCACTTTATCGAGAACAGCGGTGCCCCGTCCACGATGGCAGGCCCGGTGCCAGGACCGTCCGATTCTTCGATCGGGGTAGGGCGGTGCAACACGCCGAATCCCGGACGGCGTGTTGCACACGCCCTGCCCCGCTTGATGAGGCGTTCATGATGGCCGGCGTGCGGGGCGGTTCGGCCTCGCCCGAGGGGCCCGGCGCGGGTAGAGTATCGAAGCGGGAGCGACGGTTCGCGCGTCGCACGATCGGCGGCCGGGGAAAGGGGGCATGAGATGGCTCGAAGGGCATGGCGCGGGCTCGCCTTGGTGCTGGTCGTCGCGCTGTCGGCGACGGCGGCGCGGGCGGAGTCGAAGACGGTCGCGCGGTGCGGCGCGGGCTTCCTCGAGGAGGTGGACGGGTACAAGGTCCTCCACGTCAAGGGGACGCCCTACGAGATGGGCTTCCAGCACGGGGCCCTGCTCAAGGACGACATCAAGGAACTCGTCCACTTCCTCTTCGACGTGAAGGCCAGGGACGTCACCGTCGAGCTCGCCGGCGTGAAGCTCGGGCCGAAGGCGGTCATCAGCATGATCGCCGAGCGCCAGCGCAAGTTCGCGCCGGCCCGGTTCTACGACGAGTTGCGCGGGGTCGCCGACGGCGCCGGCTTGGACCCGAAGGACGTCATCGCCGCAAACTTTATCCCCGAGCTCTTCCACTGCTCCGGCTTCGCGCTGTCCGGCTCGGCGACGAAGGACGGCACCCTCTACCACGGCCGAATCCTCGACTACGGCTGCGACTGGAAGCTCCAGGACCACGCCGTGCTCGTCGTCGCCGAGCCCGAGGGGAAGGTGCCGTTCGTCAACGTGACCTTCGCCGGCTTCATCGGCAGCGTCACCGGCATGAATGCCGAGCGCGTCTCGATCGGCGAGATGGGCGGCAACGGCCGCGGCCACTGGGACGGCGTGCCGATGGCCCTGCTCGTCCGCATGGCGCTGGAAGACTCGCATTCCCTCGACGAGGCCGTCGCCGTCTTCCGCGACCATCCGCGCACCTGCGAATACTATTACGTGATCGCCGACGGCGAGACCGGCAAAGGCGTCGGCATGGAGGCCTGCTGGGACCGCTTCGGCACCATCGCGATGGGCGCGTCGCACCCGAGGCTGCCGCACGCGATCCCGGACGCCGTGCTCCTCTCGGCCGGCGACCGCTACGAGCTGCTCGCGAAGCGGGTGAAGGAGGGCCTCGGCACCTTCGACGCCGAGAGCGCGCGCCACCTGATGGACCGTCCCGTCGCCATGAAGGAGAACCTCCACAGCGTCCTCTTCGAGACCACCACCACCCGCTTCTGGGTCGCCAACGCCTCCGCCGATCGCCAGCCCGCCTCGACCCAGCCCTATCACACCTTCCGCCTGTCCGACCTGCTCAAGCACGTCGCCGACGCCTCCGCCCGGGAACTTCCCGGCCCGAAGGCCATCGCCGAGGCCCGATGAAGGGTGTGGTGGGATCGGGCCCATTCCCGCTCAGAATCCGCGGTCCGCGAACGGCTTCGCGACGAAGAGGGCGTCGATTCGCCTGGACCGCCAGAGGGCGACTCGATCGGGCTTGCCCCACGCCTGATAGAAGGCGACGACGCTGTTGTACGTATCCATGAGGAACGGCGGGTAGACCCTCCGATCGCGCCGAATGCGTTCCAGGCCGCCGACCAGGAGCGGCTCGGCCTCGGCGAATCGGCCGCGCGCGGCGACGCACCTGCCGAGGAGGATCTCGGCCTCCGACTTCAGCGAGGTGCCCGCGAACGGCTTCGCGCCGCGGAGCTGGATCGACTCGCGGAGCAGCGGCTCGGCCTCGGCGTACCGACCCTGGCGGATGAGGAGATCGGCGTAGTTCCAGAGGGTGTTGTGGAGGTCCCTCTTCGCGTCAGCGTCGCTCGACGCGCGCCGGGCGGCGAGGACCTGACGGTAGCCCTCCTCGGCCTCGCGATTCCTGCCCATCCGCGCGTGGCAGATGGCGAGCCACTCCCCGGCCGCCATCTTGACGAAGGGGAGCGCGTCCCAGAGCTTGTCGCCGGCCGCCACCGCCAGGCGCGCGAGCCGCTCGGAGTGCTCGATCGTATCGGCTCGCTGGGAGAGTTCCAGGAGGTTCTGGACGCTGATCGTATGGCTCGAGCACCAGAGCTCCGGCCTGGTCAGGAAGAGGTCCGTGGCCTCGAGGCAGAGCGGCTCCGCTTCGGCCGGGTTCGTCGCCATGATGTAATCGGCCTTGAGGGTCAGCGCATCGGCGATGAAGTAGTTCCGCGGGCCGATCTTCCTCCGCGCCGCGATCATCT
>DASZMJ010000106.1:0-3309 GCA_035551935.1 Isosphaeraceae bacterium | reverse complement strand
CGACCTTCACGGCGACCTCGGCGGGCGACCTCGGCTCGCTGCCGCACACCTATGCGAAGTACGGCGACTACCCGGTGACCGTCACCGTCGACGACGGCCAATCGTCCGGCTCGGCCACCTTCGGCGCCGACGTGCGCGACGTGGCCCCCTCGGTCACAGCCCCGGCCGACCAGGCGGCGGTCGAGGGCTCGGCGACGTCGTTCGCCCTGGGCCGGTTCGCCGATCCCGGCGCCGAGGCGCCCTGGATCGTGACCGTCGACTGGGGCGATGGCACGCCGCCGACGGTCCTCGGCGCCGGTGCAACGGGCGACCTCGGTACGCTGCCGCACACCTACGCGAAGTACGGGACGTACGAGGTCACCGTGTCGGTCAACGATGGCCAGGCCACCGGCATGGCGAGCTTCCACGCGGACGTGGCCGACGTGCCGCCCTCGGTGACGGCGCCGGCCGACCAGGCGGCGACGGAGGGGACGACGGCGAGCGTCGCGCTCGGGCGGTTCTCCGACCCCGGGTCGGACTCGCCCTGGCTGGTGACCGTCGACTGGGGTGACCGGACGCCCACCTCGACCTTCACGGCGACCTCGGCGGGCGACCTCGGCTCGCTGCCGCACGACTACGCCACCTATGGCACCTACGTGGTGACGATCACGGTCAACGACGGCCGGGACACGGGCTCGACGACGCTCCTCGCCAATGTGGCGGACGTGGCCCCCGCCGTGACGGCGCCGGCCGACCAGGCCGAGGCGCCGGGGACGTCGGCGAGCCTGGCGCTGGGGCGGTTCTCCGACCCCGGCGCCGACCTGCTCTGGGTCGTGACGGTCGACTGGGGCGACAGCACGGCGGCGACGAGCTTCCTCGCGACCTCGCCGGGCGACCTCGGCTCGCTGGCGCACGAGTTCCCGGAGGTCGGCCGCTATACCGTGACGGTGACGGTCGCCGACGGCCGGGCCGCGGGCTCGGCGACGTTCCTGGCCACCGTCCCCGGCCCGACGACGGGCCCGGGGGGCCCCGGCTCGCCCGATAACGGCGGCCCGCCGGGCGTCCCATCCCCGCCCTTCGAGCCGACCTTCGACCCGCTCAGCCTGCTCGCGGACATCTCGAGCGCCTCGGCCGGCCTGTTCTTCCTGGCGGCGGGCCAGAATGGCACGGCGACGTCGCCGGTCGTGTTCCAGGTCTCGACCCGGGTCGCGCAGTCGTATCTGACCGCGGCCACCTCACTGGTGATCGTGGAGGATTTCCCGGGCGACGCCCCGCCGGCGCCGGCCACGGGCGACCAGGGCTTGGT
This sequence comes from Isosphaeraceae bacterium, assembly GCA_035551935.1. Lineage (GTDB taxonomy): Bacteria > Planctomycetota > Planctomycetia > Isosphaerales > Isosphaeraceae > DASZMJ01. The sequence goes on along the minus strand of DASZMJ010000106.1, from coordinate 2,024 downwards.
CGCCGCGGCGGCCGCCGCTGCCGCGGCCGCGGCGAAGGGGGGCGCGGCCGGGGGGGTGCCCGCCCCGGTCGTCGTCGTGGAGGTCGCGCTGCCCGCGGACCCGTTCGCGCCCAACCCGACCCCGACCCCGACCCCGACCCCGACCGCCTCGACGACGGCCGCGGCGACGTTCTTCCCGTCGACCGCGACCCCGCTCGACGGCCCGAACCCCGGCGGCGGCGCCGTGACGACGGTCGTCCTGGTGCTCGCCTTCATGAATCAGCAGCAGGCGCCGCGGAGCAGTGGCTTCACCTTCAGCCGAAGTGTCCGCCGCGGCAACCTCTCGTAGACCGAACCGGATCCCCCGCGCCTGGAGCCTCGCGATGGCCGTCGAACCGATCCGGACCGCCGAAGACCTCGACCCCCGCGACCGGGCGCCGGCCCCCGCGCCGGAGGCCAGGCACGACGAGATGACGGACGACACGATGGTCCTGGAGATGCTCCTCTACGGGACCCAGGAGGTCGTCCGCGGCAGCGACACCGGCACCCTGGGCGCGTTCGCGGCCCTGGCGTTCCAGCAGATCCGCGGCAAGGGGGAGCCCCATCATCAGCTCGGCTGCGGCCTGCTCCTGTTCAGCGTGCTCATGTGCGCCCTGGTCCACGTCGCCACGGGCAGCGCCTACTTCCGCAGGGCGAAGCAGATCCTCCGCGAGACCTCGGACGCCCGGCGGCAGCTCATGATCAAGCGCGTCTCGTTCGCCGGCGCCGTGGTGGCCGCCGTGATCCAGCTCATCTTCCTCGGGATCGGCATCTTCCTGATCCTCGTGGACAAGCCGCCCGCCCTGTTTCATCAGTTCATCACGCAATAGACCCGAGGTGCGGGTCCCGCCGCCAATTGCTATCATGCAGGAGACGTGGTGATCTCGCCCCTCCGTCCGGGCGCGGGCGACTCGCAGGGACGTGCGAGGGAGGTGTTCCGTGGTTATGGACCGGGCGCGACGGATCGGCTGGCTGGGGGCAGCGTGCCTGGCATGCGCCGTCGCGTGGTGCCCCGCGGCCTCGGGGACGGTCATCGTCCTGCAACCCTCGCCGGGGGCTTACGAGTCGGTCGCGATCGACACGACCACTAATGTCCAGGTGAAGGCTCATGACAAGTACCTGACCCACGATTGGGTCAAGAATTCGGGGGATGTCTTCAAGGAGGTGGCGCTGCTCCAGTTCGACCTCAGCTCGGTCCCGGCGGGCCAGGTGCTCTCGGCCGAGCTGACGCTCAATCACGCCGTGAACCCCGCCGACGGCGCCGTCTTCGACATCTTCCGGAACACGCAGGCCTGGTCGCCCGGCACGGTTGCCTGGTCGACGAGGCCGTCGGTCGACCCGACGCCCCTCTCCTCGATCACCCTGTCCGGGGGCACCGGCAATTCCTATCAGTTCGACGTCACGGGCGCCGTGAACACCTGGCTCAGCAATCCCGCGACGGACTTCGGCTTCTCGATCGAGCGGATGGATCAGACCAATTCCTTCGCCGAGTTCGCCTCGGGCTCGGCCCTGAACGCGCAGGCCGAATGGCCGACGTTGACGATCGCCCTCTCGCCGGTGCCCGAGCCCGCGGGCCTGCTGCTGCTCGCGGCCGGCGGGGCCGGCGTCCTCGCCTGCGCCCGCCGGCGCCGCGCGGCCGGTCACCCTCGCGAGAGGAAGTAGACCGACTCGAGGGCGATCAGGACGACGAAGGTCGGCGGCAGGGTCCACAGCGCCTTCGCCTGGAGCGCCCGCGCGGCGTCGGCCCCGTCGCGGACGCAGCGGACGTGGATCAGCGTGACGATGAACATGTTGGCGATCATGAAGAAGAAGCAGGTCACGGCGTACGAGTCGATGAACGTGAGGTAGGGCACCTTCGGCAGCGCGAAGTCGATCGAGAAGTTGAACAGGATGACGTTGAGCAGGATCGCGACCGTGGTGCTGATGAGCGGCTGGAGGTTCGTCGGGTCGAACCGGTAGACGACCCACGACGTGCAGAGCAGGAGCGTCAGCGGCATGAGGACGCG
>DASZMJ010000105.1:0-18486 GCA_035551935.1 Isosphaeraceae bacterium | reverse complement strand
CGATGGTGTCCGGGTCGCCGCCCAAGAGATGAAGCGCTACGAGGCCCGCCTGCAACGCTCGATCACCCTCCCCAAGTACGACATCACCATCAAGCCGGTGAAGAATAAATCGTAGGTATAGCATTTACTGCCGGACGCCTTCCAGACCTGGGGGGTGAGAAACTGCCGGACGTGATCGAGCAACGACTGCGGTTGCTGCCACCTGCGCAACCTCCGTGCGACCTTCATCGCCGTTCTCCTGACTGCTGGTGAGTGGTGGTTGGCGCCAGCACTCATCAGAGCAGAGGACGGCGATGATTTCAGCGCGCAGCCGGGGCTCACGATCGGAGCGACTTCCTCGCAGGGTCAAGGGTTACGACAACTCCGAAGAAATACAGCGTTACTGACGTTGCGTGCCACCCGACCGATCGTAGGGCGTGTGCAACCCGCCATCCCCGGTCGACGCCGAGGGATGGCGGGTTGCACACGCCCTACGAAATACCCGATTCAAGACAACTCGACGGTCCAGTAGGCGTTGTCGAGGAAGCTCTTCCAGCTCTGGTACTTGCGATGCGAGAGCTTGAGGCTGAGGACGGGGCTGGTGCGGGGTTGGGTCGGGAGCCGGATCAGCTTCATGCCGGCCTCGCGGGGGGTGCGGCCCCCTTTGCGGACGTTGCACTTGAGGCAGGCGCAGACGATGTTCTCCCAGGTCGCCTTGCCGCCGCGGCTGCGGGGCAGGACGTGGTCGAGGCTCAGCTCGTTGGTCGCGAACCGCTTGCCGCAATACTGGCAGTGGTTGCCGTCGCGGGCGAAGATGTTGCGGCGGTTGAACTTGACCTTCGTCCGCGGCAGTCGGTCGTAGGCCAGGAGGCGGATGACGCGGGGGACCTGGATCTCGAAGTGGACGGTGCGGATGAAGTCGTCGTCCGGCCCCTTGAACAGGGCGCGGGCCTCGGAGACCTCGCGCCAGGAGTGGAAGTCGTAGGATTGATAGCGGCCGTCATCCAGGGTGATGACCTCGGCCAGGTCCTTGAACAGGAGGCCGAAGGCGCGTCGCACCGAGATGACGTGGACGGCCATGTACAGCTTGTTGAGGACGAGGACGCTCGCGTCGAGGCTCATGGCGGGGCGGCACTCCTCGGGCGTGGGGGCGTCGTTGGGGGGGCGGCGGAGGATTCACCACAAAGGCACGAAGGACAAAAAGAAGAAAAATCGAAAAAGGTTTTAAAATGGATTTCTCTTTTCTTTGTGTCTTTGTGGTGAATCCCTCTGCTATCTCAGGGCCTCCCGGACGGCCCTGCCGACCTCGGCGGTGGTCGCCCGGCCGCCGAGGTCGGGGGTCCTGGGGCCGGGGGCGGCGAGCACGCGGGCGGTCGCGGCGCGGACGTCGTCGGCCGCGGCCGTCGCGCCGAGGTGATCGAGCAGCATCGCGACGGACAGGATCGCCGCGACGGGGTTGGCGATCCCCTTGCCGGCGATGTCGGGGGCCGAGCCGTGGACCGGCTCGAACATGCTCGGGGCGGTCCGGTCGGGGTTGAGGTTGCCGGAGGCGGCCAGGCCCATCCCCCCCTGGAGCACGGCGCCGAGGTCGGTGATGATGTCGCCGAACATGTTGGTCGTGGCGATCACGTCGAACCGCTCCGGGGCGACGACCAGCCGCATGCAGCAGGCGTCCACGTGCTGATAATCGCCCTGGATCTCCGGATAGTCACGTGAAACTTCGGTGAATACTCGCATCCAGAGGTCGTGCGCGAAGGTCAGGACGTTCGTCTTGGCCACCAGCGTCACCCGGCCCCTGAGGCCTCGGCCCCGCTCCTCGGCCGAGAGCCCCCGCCAGGGCGCGGCCGCGGCGCGGCGGCGGGCGAGGTCGAAGGCATAGCGGAGGCAGCGCTCGACGCCGGCCCTCGTGTTGATCGAGGTCTGGATCGCGACCTCCTCGGGCGTCCCCTTGCGGGTGAACCCGCCGGCGCCGACGTAGAGGTCCTCGTTGTTCTCGCGGACGACGACCAGGTCGATGTCGTCGGGTCCCTTGTCGCGGATCGGGGCGGCGACGCCGGGGTAGAGGTGGACGGGTCTTAAATTGATATATTGATGAAAATCGAAGCGGATGCGGAGCAGGAGCCCCTTCTCGAGGACGCCGGGCGGGACGCGGGGGTCGCCGACGGCGCCGAGGAGGATCGCGTCGCAGCGTCGGAGGCGGTCGACCTCGGCGTCGGGCAGGACCTCGCCGGTGCGGAGCAGGCGGTCGGCGCCGAGGTCGAATCGCGGCAGGTCGAGCGCGAGATGGTGGGCCCCGGCCACGTCGTCGAGGACGGCCAGGGCCTGGTGGATGACCTCGGGCCCGACCCCGTCTCCCGCGATGACACCGATCGTCGGCACGTCGTCCTCCGGCGCGCCCTGTTGACCGGACGCAACATTCGACAAAGATAGGGAATGGCCACCAACCGGCCGGGCGCGGCGGGTCCCGTCGGAGATCGGCATCATTCTACAGGGAGTGGGCCGGCCCGGGCAAGATTGCGGCCCGGCACGCGACATGCAAACGGGGAGCCAATTCGATCGGCCGCGGGCGCGGCCGTTGACAATCGATACCTGCATCTCATATTAACTGAAGGATCGACGCCGCAATCGCGCGCGGTCTCCATTGCTTCCCAACGCGGCCCACGACATATATCATCTCCGAGGTCCGGCGTCACGGGCGTCGGGGTCGCCCATCCGTCGCGGCCCCCGAATGACGACAGGGAGTGCGGCCCCCATGGCCACCGAGACTCAGAGCAACCCCCCGGCCCAGCCCGCCGACAAGGCCCGCTCCGCCCCGCCGGTCGAGGCCCCGGCCCCGGCCCCCGGCGCGAAGCCCGCGGTCGCCGCCGGCACCGGCGCCGCCAAGGCCGCCCCGCCGGCGGCCGCGTCGAGCGGCGCCCGGGCCTCGGGGGTCCCGGGCAAGGACGCGCGGGGGCTCTCGGCCCTCAACGAGTCGAGCCTGGAGAAGACCGTCATCCGCCGCGGCATGGCCACCCAGCAGGAGGTCGACGCCTGCAAGGCCCACCGCGACAAGATCGCCGCCAACAAAGCCGAGCCGGTCGGCCTGCTCGAGGTCATGGTCGCCGCCAAGGTCCTCACCCAGAGCCAGTCGGCCCGATTGCTCAGGGAGCTGGCCACCGAGGCCCAGCGCAAGCTCGAGATCCCCGGCTACCAGATCATCGACCGGCTCGGCAAGGGGTCGATGGGCGTCGTCTACAAGGCCCGCCAGACCAGCGTCGACCGCGTCGTCGCCGTCAAGGTGCTGCTCGACACGCTGGCACTGAACCGCGAATTCATCAAGCGGTTCGACCGCGAGGCCAAGATCGCCGCCAAGCTCTCGCACAACAACATCGTCAACGCCATCGACGCCGGCGAGGCCGATGGCCACCACTTCTTCGTCATGGAGTACGTCGAGGGGGTCAACATCAAGGACGAGCTCGACAAGGGCAAGATCTACGAGGAGCGCGAGGCGCTCCGGATCGTCCTGGCCGTCGCCGAGGCGCTCAAGCACGCCAGCAGCCGCGGCCTGGTCCACCGCGACATCAAGCCCGAGAACGTGATCGTGACCTCGGAGGGGGTCGTCAAGCTCGCCGACCTCGGCCTGGCGCGGCCGACGGCCGACGAGCAGTGGGCCAACGCCGAGGCCGGCATGGCGATCGGCACGCCCTATTACATCAGCCCCGAGCAGGTCCGCGGCCAGGTCGACGTCGACATCCGCAGCGACATCTACAGCCTCGGCGCCACCCTCTACCACATGACCACCGGCCGGGTCCCCTACGACGGCGAGACCCCCAACGAGGTCATGAAGAAGCACGTCGACAAGGCGTCCGTCCTCACCCCCCCCGACCACCTCAACACCCGGCTCTCCAGCGGCCTAGGCGAGGTCGTCGAGACGATGATGGCCAAGAACCGGGACAACCGGTATCTCAACCCCGACGACCTGATCATGGACCTCAAGTGCCTCCTGCAGGGGGAGGCGCCCATCATCGCCGAGCAGAAGGCCGACGCCCTCGACTCCCTGGCCGACGGCGACGCCGCCGAGTACGGCGCCGAAGATTACGCCGAAGGCGGCGCCTCCGAGGCCGAGATGGCCGAGATGGCCGGCTACGTCAACAGCCGCAACAACCTCATCGCCGCGCTGGCGATCCTGCTGGCCGTTTCGGTCGTGACGAATGTCGTCTTCCTCGCCCTGCGATAGACAAGTGACCTGGCCCGGGGTCTTCAAAGGGGGCGGGCGTGACCTCGCCGCGGGCCTATCCCATGAACGACTTGCAAGGCCTCGGGCATGCTGCCGGCATCATCGTGACGGGGCTCGCGTTCGCTCTCTGCCGAGGGCTCATCCCCGTCCGCCCCGGCGCCGCCGACGAGCCGCCGCTCACCGATGAGGAGCGACGGCGGTATGCCCGTTGGGAGAGCGCGTCGATCGTGCCGCTCTTCGTCTTCGCGCCCCTGCTCGGCTTCGCCTGGTATCTTGCCCTGCGCGACGCGACCCGTCTGTTCCCGCACGACCGTCCCGGGACGCTCTTCCTGGTGGAGCCCATCGGGGTGTACTGGATGCTCCCGGCGTTGTTCCTCGGCATCGTCTCGTCGGCGGTCCCGATGACCCTCCTGTACCGCGCGTTGCTCGGCGACCGCTTCGGCCGCTTCGTTCGCTCCTGCAACGAGCGTGTCGGCTTCGACTCGTGGCGGTTGCTCCGATGGTTGACGGCGCTGATCGCCCTCGGGTCGGTTGCCTGGTTCGTCGTCGGGGTGACGACCTTCGCCTGCTTCGATGGCGCGGGGGTCGAGATCGCCCGGCCCCTGGAGTTCCGGGGCACATACTACAACTACGCGCGCGTCCGGACGATCGAACACCGTGCGACCTTCCGGGCACCCAACGGGAATACGATCTCGCGGCCCCACTACGTCGTCTCTTTCGACGACGGCTCCTCGTGGAGTACGCGCGGAGGGCTCCGCGACCCGGTGCCGGACCTCGATGAAAGGATCGTGCGCCTGGTCGCCCGCAAGAGCGGACGGGCGATCGTCGAGCGACTCTGAGTAGTCGCGCGACGGGCCTCGCCTCGCGATCGGTCGGCGCACCGATTGCCGGATCGAAGCGGCGGACGCCGACCGCCCGTCGTCGGCCCGATGGCGGACCTGTCGCGGCACGACCCGCGCCTCCGGGCCCCTTGGCCTCGGCCGTGTGATCGGCTTCACCGCCGCGTCGCTGTTGCGGCCGAGGCGGCGGTGGTGGTGACCGGGCCGATCAGAGCCGGCAATCGAGGCCGACGATCGGGGCCTCGTCGAGCATGACGTTCCAGTACTCGCGGCCGAACTCGGCGATGCCCGCCTCGGCGACGGTCGGCATGACCCACCGGATCGTCTTGAAGCCGGCGGCGCGGAGGGCGGCGTCATAGCTCGCCCGCGAGTGGGCGTAGTTGGTGATGGTGAACGAATCCGCGCCGAGCAGGAACGTGAGCCGGCGCTCGCCGCCGTCGACGCCGGTGGTCTCGGCGGTGGTCCGCCAGCCGTACTTGGCCGTGTCGGCCGGGGGGCCGATGTCGTAGCCGGTGTTGATGGCGACGAACCGCCCGCCGGGCCGGAGGTTGGCGGCGATCGTGCGGCACATCGCCTCCAGGTGGCGTCGGGTCGGGGCACAGTTGAGCAGGTAGGCGGCCGTCACCACGTCGAACGCGCCGACGACGCCGAGCTGCTCGGCCGGGGCCAGGATGTACTCGACGCCGATCGGGTTCCGATCCTCCTGCTGCCGGGCCAGGGCGATCATCTCGGCCGAGAGGTCCGCGCCGACGACCCGGGCCGCCCCGCGGCGGCGGATCTGCCGCGAATAGTGGCCCTCGCCGCAGGCCAGGTCGAGCAAGTCGAGCCCGTTCACGTCGCCGAGCATCCGGAAGAACGTGTGGGCCTCGACGTGGGCCCGGAACGGCAGCTCCTTGGACTTCTTGTACTGCCGCGCGAACCCGTCATACTCCGCGGCCGCCGGGATCAAGGCGGCTTCCATCAGCAAGGCGCTCATGGCTTGGTGTCCTTTGCAGGCGGCCGTGACTTGGCGTCGCTCGACGCCGGGCGGGCTCGGCCGCGATCGTCCGCCCTCCGACCAGTACCGGCGGGCGCGGGCCGCGATAGGGGCCAAAAAAGTGGCCACCCCGACAATCGATGAGGAAGACCCTCGCTGGCGCTTCGGGTTAGCCCCGTAGGGCGTGTGCAACACGCCGTCCCGGCTGGAGAGGACTGCGTGTTGCACACGCCCTACGGGGCTTCGACCGGTCGTTACCGGCCCTCGCGCTTCGGGATCAGGCGAACGATGAAGTTGCGGTGCTGCCGAAGAAAGAGCATCGCTTCCGTCCCGTGATCACGGTCAACGACTCCCCACTTGCCTCCAGGCGGGGTGGAATCCAGGTTATTGGCATCGACCTCAAGGTCTCGATTGGGAAACCAGACCGTGACCATATCTAGCGGACGCGGCTCCTCGTTCCCCGCATCATCGGGCTTGGGATCGCCGATTTCCGAGACGTGCTGCCAGCCGACGACGGTGATCGACCCGTCCTTCGCCTCGAAGCAATGGACCTCGGCCCGCGAGGCGATCGGCTTCGAGATCACGACCTGGTCATCGATGACACGCAACGGCCGCTCGAACAGCCTGACCGCCCGACGCAACCCGTCCAGGGCGGGCTTGGGGCGGCCTTGTAGGTCGACGACGCCGAGGTAGCGATTGTTGACGTCGCCGATGACGAACTGGTCCGTCGGGAGGTCGTTGATGCGATACCACGTGATGAGGCTGACCCGCCTCGTCGCCACGATCAGCGCCATCGACCGCACGAGGGCTTCGGCCTGGAACTCGGGCGTGTGCTCGAAGGCGTGCCGCGCCCGGTACATGTCGGAGACCCGGCCCGAACCCGACGGCCGGAAATTGCTGTAGCCGACCTCGGCCATCCAGATCTCCTGGCCGTCGCCGTACCGGTCGACGACCCGCGCGATCCGCCGGATGTACGTCGCGATCTCCTCCAGCGGGTCGCCGTGCCAGGTCTCGAAGTAAGAGTGGCAATTGATGATATCAACGAACTTCGACAGGTTCTCCTCCTCGAACAGCTCCCGCAAGAACTCCGGTCGTTTCGCCATCCCGGCGAGGACGACCTTGGCCTTCGGGTCCGTCTCGCGCACCGCGCGCGACCCCTCGCGGAGCAGGGCGGCGTACTGCGACGTGGTGCCGGTCCAGAACTCGGGGATGTCGGGCTCGTTCCAGATCTCCCACGAGTGGAGGCGGTCCTTGTAGCGCCCGACGAGCTTGCGGACGAACCGGCCGAAGTCGGCGTTGTCCTTCGGCGGGGTGGTCCAGACCGTCTTGCTCGCCGGGTCGGCCGACGCCCACATCGGCGTGTAGCACACGTAAGGGACCAGCCGCATGCCGTACGTGTCCACGGCGAGCGGGATGACCTTGTCGTAGAAGTCGAAGTCGTACTTGCCCGGCTCCGTCTCGATCTCGGCCCAGGAGAAGCTGATCCGGAGGACCGTCACCCCCGCCTTCTTGCATGTCTCCAGGTCGCTCCGCGCCGCCTCGACCGTCCGGCGGTTGCTCGCGTAGTCCTCGCCGATGCCGATCGCCACCGTCCGGAACGGCGGATCGGCCGCGAGTGCGGGACCGCCGATGGTCAGCGCCAGGATGGCCCCGATTGCCGCGATGAACCCCGTCCCCGACCCTCGCGCATTCATCGGCGTCGTCTCCCCGTGGCTCATTCTGGATGCGTCGATCGCCGTTGGAGCCTAACCGCCCGCATGCGCCGGGGCAAGCGGGGCAAATCGCGACGGGAGGGCCGATCCCGAGGCGTGAAAAACAGCGCGGGGCGGTGCGTTGGTGTGCGCAAAGGGGAGGTCGCCGTTCTATAGAGTGAGCAGGGAACAAGCGCGGCCTGGCATCGCGGGGGGTTCGCATGCGGGGGCGAGTCCGGCTGCGGACCGTGATGGCCGGAGTCGCGCTGGCGGCGGTCGTGATGGGAGGGGGCGGGGAGGCGGCGCGGCTGGCAAGCCGGGCGGAGTCGGCGAGGGCGCGGGCGGCCTTCCACGCCGAGTCGCGCGATCGGGACCGATTGGCCCTGGCCGCCGAGTCGAGGACGCTCGCCGAGTACCGTCGCCGGACGATCGACCCGGCCGGTCGCGACGCCTGGGCCCACTGGTCGCGGCACGCCGAGGACGTCATCACCGAATCGGAGGGGGGCTCGCTCCGCCTGACGATCCTCCTCGGCCGCCGCGCCCGGTATCACGACCGCCGCGAGCGCGACTTCCTCGAGGCCGCGACGCGGCCCTGGCGGGCCGTCCCGTTCGAGCCGCCGCCGTCGTGGGATTCGATCCGCGCGGAGCTCTTGCCCGCGGTCCTCGGCCAGCACCGCGGCCTCCACTGGCTCAACCTCCACGACATCGCCGCCGAGGACTCGACCCTGGCGGCCCTGGCCGGTCGCCGCGACCTCGAGTCGCTCGACCTCTCGGGCACCGACGTCACCGACGCCGGCCTCGTCCACCTCCGCGGTCTCCCCGCGCTCTCGCGCCTCGTCCTCGCCCGCACCCGCGTCACCGACCGCGGCCTCGCGACGCTCCGTGACCTCCCCGGCCTCGCCTCCCTCGACCTCTCCGCCACCCGCGTCTCTCCCCGCGCCGTCGCCTCCTTCCGACGCGACCGGCCCGGGGTGTCGATCCGGCTCAAGGACGAGGGTTGATCGGGGAGGGGAGCACCACAAAGGCACAAAGGATATTCAATTCCGTATTTATTATTGGATTTCCTTCGTGTCTTTTGTGCCTTTGTGGTGATCCCCCCTTCCATTCCCGTCCAACCCGAAGAGCTTCCGCGCGTTCTCGGTCGTCGCCCTCGCCAGCTCGTCGAGCGTGATCCCGCGCAGCTCGGCGAGGCGGGCGGCGGTGAGGGCGACGCGGGCGGGCTCGTTGGGCTTGCCGCGGAAGGGGTGGGGGCTGAGGTAGGGGCTGTCGGTCTCGACGAGCAGGCGGTCCAGCGGCACGCGCGTCGCCACGTCGCGGAGCGCGTCGAGGTTCTTGTTCGTGAACGTGATCATCCCCGCGAACGAGACGTGCAGGCCGAGCGCGAGGAAGGCCTGGGCGTGGTCCCACGTGCCGGTGAACGAGTGGAGGACCCCGCGCGTCGGGCCGACCTGTCGTTCGAGCTGGGCGATGATGTCGGCCTGCGAGTCGCGGCAGTGGATGACGACGGGCAGGGCCAGGTCGCGGGCGAGCGCGAGGTGGCGATCGAAGAAGTCTTGCTGGGTCGGGAACGGGGTGTGGTCGCGGTAACGGTCCAGGCCGGTCTCGCCGATCGCGACGACCTCGGGCTCCTCGACCAGCCCGAGCAGGCGTCCCCAGTCGTCGGGCCCCGCGGCGGCGGCCTCGTTGGGATGGATGCCGACCGCCGCGGACACGCCGGCCCAGCGTCGCGCGATCCCCACCACCCGACGGCTGTCCTCGGCCGTCGTGCCGACGGCGATGATGGCGGTCACGCCCGCAGCCGCGGCGCGGTCGAGGGTCTCGGAGAGGGGCGCGAGCGCCGGGGCGTCGAGGTGGGCGTGCGAATCGATCAGCGCCGGCGGCCGGCTCACGATTCGGCCCCCGCGGGCGCGTCGTGCTCGAAGTAGCCGAGCAGCTCGAGGCGGTAGCCGGTGACTCGGAAGCCGCGGTCGCGGAGGCGATCGGCGAGGCCGGGGTCGAGCCGGTCGATGAGGTCGGGGTCGTAGGACGTGGGGAGGTCCTCGACGCGACCCGAGCGGAGGCAGCGGCAGTGGTAGTGGTCGTCGCCGCGGTGGTCGTAGCGGGCCGAGCCGTCGCCGGCGGCGACCTTCTCGACGAGGCCGCAGGCCGCGAGCGCCTCGAGCGCCTTGTACACCGTCGCCAGGCTGATCTTCGGCAACCGGCCGCGCACCCCCTGGAAGACGTCGTCGGCCGTCGGGTGGCCGTCGGCGGCGACGAGCGCGTCGTAGATCGCCTGCCGCTGCGTGGTGTAGCGGTGCCCCGCGGCCTCCAGGGCCGATCGCAGGGCGTCGGGTTCGTGCGCGGCCGGTCGCATCGGGCGCGGAAATCCTCGGGGGACGGGACGAAAGCGGGCCACCATCCTATTGTTCGGCGGCTTGACAGTGCTGTCAATCGGCTGTTATGCTCGGCCTCGGGGCCGACCGCGAGCGGCGGGAACAGCCGGATCGTGCGCCGCGCGTCGGGGCGGGCCGGTCGCGGTCGCGGTCGCGAGTGTCGTCGATGGCAGCCCGTCCGGGCCCGTCGGCCGTTGCCGGCCGCGGCGTCTCCCGCGACGGGCCCGCATCGTTCCCGTTGGCTTGGTGGCGAGATCCCGCCGGGTTCGGGCCCGGGACGGCCGGCGCACCCAGGACAACGGGGGCGGGGCCGTCGGGTCGCCGGACCCCGAGGGAGGCGTCGCGCCGGCCCGAGGCCCCCGGCCGGTCGGCCGCAGCGCAGCGCCTTCTGGAGGTGTCGTCATGAGCGTCGATCTGGTCCGCATCGTCGACAGCATCCATCGGGATAAGAACATCCCGAAGGAGATCCTCTTCGAGGGCATCGAGTCGGCGCTGGCGACCGCCGCCAAGAAGCACTTCCCCGACGCCGAGGACATCGCCGTCGCCATCGACCGCGATACCGGCGAGACCCGCACCACCGCCGACGGCAAGCTGGTCGACCCGCCCGACTTCGGCCGGATCGCCGCGCAGACGGCCAAGCAGGTCATCATCCAGAAGATCCGCGAGGCCGAGCGCGACAGCCTCTTCGACGAGTTCGAGGACCAGCGCGGCGAGCTGATCACCGGCACCGTCCAGCGGTTCGAGGGCGGCGCCGTCACGGTCAACCTCGGCAAGACCGACGCGCTGTTGCCCCGCTCCGAGCAGATCCCCGGCGAGAGCCACCACCCCGGCGAGCGCGTCCGGGCGATCATCCTCGACGTCCGCAAGGTCGGCCAGCGGGTCAAGATCATCCTGAGCCGGACCCACCCCGACTTCGTCCGCCGGCTCTTCGAGCTCGAGATCCCCGAGATCGCCGACCAGATCATCTCGATCCGCGCCATCGCCCGCGAGGCCGGCTACCGGACCAAGGTGGCCGTCACCTCGATCGACACGAAGGTCGACCCGGTCGGCGCCTGCGTCGGCGTCCGCGGGACCCGGATCAAGAACATCGTCGACGAGCTGGGGGGCGAGCGGATCGACATCGTCCGCTGGAACGAGTCGCTCCAGGTGCTCATCCCCAACGCCTTGCAGCCGGCCGAGATCGACGAGGTCATGCTCTGCCAGCTCCTGGGCCGGGCGATCGTCCTGGTGCGCGAGGACCAGCTCTCGCTGGCCATCGGCCGCCGCGGCCAGAACGTCCGGCTGGCGTCGAAGCTCGTCGGCTGGGACATCGAGATCATGACCAGCGAGGAGCTCGACGAGCTGATCGAGAAGGCCGTCGCCGCCTTCACCAAGATCGAGGAGGTCGACACCGAGCTGGCCGAGAAGCTCGTCGAGCAGGGCATCCTCAGCTTCGACGACCTGTCGGTCATGGAGATCGACGACCTGGTGAACACAATTGAGGGTTTGAGCGAAGAACAGGCGGCCCAGATCACCCAGCGTGCCGAGGAGCTGGCCGAGGAGCAGACCGACGAGATGCCCCGCCGCAAGGGGGCCCGCACCCCGGCCCCGGCCCCGGCCGACTCGGGCGAGCGGCCGACCCTCGCCGACCTCTTCCCCGAATCGCCGGCGCCTCCCGAGGCCGACGGCCTGGACCACGACCTCGCCGACGCCGCCCCGCCGACGACCGACGACGAGGCCGACGCCGACGAACCCGAGCCCGACGCCGACGAGCCCGCCGCCCCGCGCGACCTGGCGTTGGCGGCCGAGGAGGCGGGCGTCGACCCCGACGGCCACGAAGTGACGTCCCCGCCCAGCGACGACGACCAGGGCGACTCGATCCGGATCGCCATGGCGGCCGTCGAGACCGGCCCCTCGCCCCGCGAGCTGCCCGACCGCGAGCCGGCCGAGGAGCCGGCCCCCCCGCCACCCCCCGAGGACATCCCGCCCGGCGCCCGCGTCGCGGCGGACCAGCCCGTTGAGCCCTTGTTACCCGAGGAAACGACGGACATGACCCAGCCATGAGCCCCGTGATGGGCAAGCCACCGCGTCCCGACCGGGTCGCGCCGGCCGAACCGCCCCCCTGATCGCAACGCCCGACCCCGCCGAAATGGCCGGACGCGGCGACGGCGGCGGGCGAAACTGGCCTTGGCACGATCGGTCGGCGGAGTCCACAATACCGATCGGGCCGGCCCCGCCCGCAAGGCCGTGACCGCGCCCCACCCAGGAGGAGTCGCCGTTGTCCACCCGCGTCCACGAGTTGGCCCGCGAGCTCGGGCTCAAGAGCTCGGAACTACTCGACCGAATCCAGCACTGGGGGCTCGACGTCAAGCCCAGTATCCTCGCGAGCCTTGACCCGGCCGTGGCGGAACAGATCCGGCAGAAGATGCGCGATGCGGGGTCGTCCGGCCGCGCGGCGAGCAAGCCCGGCGCCGCGGTCGGCGTCGCCGCGCCCCCCGCCCCGACTCCTTCCCCGCCGACGGCCCAGGCCCCCACCGTCCCCCCGGAGACGTCCGCCATCCGCACGACGACTGCCCCGGTCGCGCCCCGGCCGCAGAGCCCGGCGCCCCCGCCGGCCCCGCCGAGCCGGCCCGCCCCGACTCCTCCGCCGCCACCGGCCCAGACCCCGACCGCGCCACCGCGGGCCTCCGGTCTGACCGCGCCGCCGACGGCCGGCCCCTCGGCCCGGCCCCCGAGCCCGGGCATGGGACCCCTGGCGGGACACGGCCGGCACGCCGGCCAGCCCGGCGCCCGAGGCGGTGCCGGCCCGCTCTCCGCGCATACGCCGCACCGCAGCGGGGGCCCCGGAGCGATCGCGGGTGGGCCCGCCGCGCCCCGGCCGGGCCAGCCCGAGCCGCGGCCCAACCCGGTCAGCCCGCCGCCTTTGCGGCAGAGCGACTACATCTCGCCGACCGGGGCCCGGATGGCGATGCCCGGCCGGCCGGCGACGATCGGCCAGCCTGCTTCGCAGCCCCGTCGGGCCGACGGCCCGGCCGCCGGGCCGGTGCGCGAGGCTGCGCCGCCGGTCGGACCCCGCCGCCCGCTCCCGCCGGTGGCGCCGGTGGCCACACCGCCGCCGCCCCGACGGCCCGACGGCCCCCGACCGTCGGGCCCGGAGGCCAAGACCCAGCGTCCTGATCAGAAGTTCACGCCCGACCAGATCCGGGCCCTCCAGCAATCGGGCCAGCTCGGCTCGGTCGCCCGCATCGGCGGCCCGCCGCGACCCGGTGCGCCGCCGATGGGCCCCCGCGCCCAGGCCGGCCCCGGCCTGCGACGTCCCCCCGTCGCCCCGCCGGCCGCCCCCGTCGCCCCGCCGCCATCCGAGGACGACGAGGAACGCGGCAAGAAGGGCCCCGGCGGCGGCAAGCTCTTCTCGACCGCCGACCGCGCCAATCGCCGCAACAAGCGGAACGAGCGGGCCAACGAGCGCCGCGTCGGCGCGCCGACGTCCCCCGCCGCCCTGCTCGAAGGCGAAGAGGACGGTGGTCGGGTCCGGTCGCGACGCGGCTCGGGCCGCCATCGGCAGCTCGGCCGGCCCGCCATCGCCCCCCGCAAGACCCGCGCGGACATCGAATTGCCGATCACCCTCCGGAGCCTCTCCGAGGCCACCGGCATCCCGGCGAAGGACTACTCGAAGCGGCTCTTCAACATGGGCCAGATGATCACCATCAACAGCGGCCTCGACGAGGAGCTGGCGATGGAGCTGGCCCTGGAATTCGGCGTCGAGCTCAACGTCGTCCACGAGCGCACCGCCGAGGACGAGCTGATGGAGTCGATCGCCGACGCCGAGGCCGAGGACGCCCCCGAGAAGCTCCTGCCGCGGCCGCCGGTCGTCACGATCCTCGGCCACGTCGACCACGGCAAGACGTCGCTCCTGGACCGCATCCGCAAGTCCAACGTCGTGGCCACCGAGAGCGGCGGCATCACCCAGCACATCGGCGCCTACCAGGTCGAGCACGAGGGGCGGCCGATCACCTTCGTCGACACCCCGGGCCACGAGGCGTTCACCGCCATGCGGGCCCGCGGCGCCAACGTCACCGACATCGTCGTCCTGGTCGTCGCCGCCGACGACGGCATCATGCCCCAGACCGTCGAGGCGATCGCCCACGCCAAGGCGGCCGAGGTGCCGATCGTCGTGGCGCTGAACAAGATCGACCTGCCTAACGTCAACCTCAACAAGATCTACAACGAGCTGGCCCAGCAGGACCTCAGCCCGGTCGAGTGGGGCGGCACGACCGAGCTGATCAAGACCTCGGCGCTGACCGGCGTGGGCATCCCCGACCTGCTCGAGATGCTCGCCTTCATCGCCGAGGACCTCGACCTGCGGGCCAACCCCGAGCGGCCCGCCAACGGCACCTGCCTCGAGGCCGCGATCTCCGAGGGCCGCGGCGTCGTGGCGACGGTCCTCGTGCAGGACGGCACGCTCCGGGTCGGCGACGCCTTGGTCTGCGGCAACGGCTTCGGCCGCGTCCGCGCCCTGTTCGACGACAAGGGGCGGTCGGTCGCCGAGGCCGGGCCGTCGACGCCGGTCGAGGTCTCGGGCCTCGACGAGGTGCCGACGGCCGGCGAGAAGTTCGCCGTCGTCGCCGACATCGGCCAGGCCCGCGCCATCGCCGACGAGCGGCGGCTCCGGGCCCGCGGCAACACCCTCGTGGAACGCCAGGCCATCACGCTGGAGAACCTCTACTCCAAGATGGCCGAGCAGAAGGTCAAGAGCCTCAACCTGATCCTCAAGGCCGACGTCCAGGGCTCGCTCGAGGCCCTCATCAAGGAGCTCGAGAAGCTCGAGAACCCCGAGGTGCCGGTCCGCGTCCTCCTGAAGGGCGTCGGCGCCATCACCGAGAGCGACATCCTCCTGGCCGACGCCTCGCAGGCCATCGTCATCGGCTTCCGCGCCGCCCCGGACGACCAGGCGATCACCCTGGCCGAAGAGAAAAAAATCGACATCCGTCGCTATGACATCATCTACCAGGTGACCGACGAGATCAAGAAGGCCGTCGAGGGCATGCTGGTGCCCGAGGTCAAGGAGGTCCACCTGGGCCGGGCCGTCGTCCGCCAGACCTTCAAGATCTCGAAGGTCGGCACCGTGGCCGGCTGCTTCGTCACCCAGGGCTCCATCGAGCGCGGCGCCAAGGCGCGGCTGATCCGCGAGGGGCGCGAGATCTACAAGGGGGCCATCGACGCCCTCAAGCGGTTCAAGGACGACGTCAAGGAGGTCGCGCAGAACTTCGAGTGCGGCATCAAGATCTCCAATTTCGACGACGTGAAGACCGACGACGTGATCGAGGCCTACCGGATCGACGTGATCCGGCGCACGCTGTAATCGGCGACACCCCCGATGACCGTCGCGACGCTCCGGCTGGAACTTCGGGTCGGCGACTGCCCGAGCCTCCGCGAGCGCCGGCGGCGGCTGGGGCGGATCGCCGCCAAGCTGCGCCGCTACTTCAACGTGTCGGTGGCCGAGGACGACCGGATCGGCACGCCGACCCAGGGGGCCCTGGTCGCCGCGGCCGTCGGCAACTCCCGCGTCGCGGCCCGCGACGTGCTGGAGCGGGTCGCCGACGCCGTCGCCGCCCACCCGCAGGTCGAGTTGCTCGCCCAGGCATTGCACGAGGTCTGACGCCCCATGCCCTCCCACCGCACGCTGCGGGTCGCCGAGGCGATCCGAGAGGTCGTCAGCCAGGCGATCCTCTTCGAGCTGGCCGACCCCCGCATCCAGGGCGTCACCGTCCTGAAGGCCGAGGTCACCGGCGACCTCCGCAACGCCACGGTCTACGTCACGGTCATGGGGACCGACTCCCAGCAGGAGCTGGCCCTGCGCGGCCTCCGGCACGCCGCCGGGTTCCTCCAGTCGCGGGTCGCGGCGCGGCTCCAGACGCGGTATACTCCGGCCCTGAGCTTCAAGCGCGACGACAGCGTCAAGAAATCGATCGAGATCTCCCGCCTCATCGACGAGGCCATCGCCTCCGACCGCAAGACTCCTCCCAAGGACGAGGTCGCCGACGACGACGAGCCCGTGCCCGAACCGGACTCGCCCTGAGGGTCGGGGGCCGTCGGCGGGAGGACCGAGTGCGCCGGGCCGCCGCCGGGGCCACCTTCGCATCCCACACCACCGGAAATGGACCGCCCATGGCCGCGACCAGCAAGACGCAGTTGCTCAACGACGTCTACACGACGCTCCGGAAGCGTTACAAGCCGGGCCCGGCCCCCGAGCGGCTGTCGGTGCTGGAGGCGGTCATCTCGGGCATCTGCCACGAGGGGACGACCCGCGAGCAGGCGAACCAGGCGATCTCGCGGTTCAAGGACGACTTCTTCGACTGGAACGAGGTCCGCGTCAGCTCGATCGAGGAGATCCAGGCCGCCCTGGCCGGCGTCCCGGATCCCGAGGATCGCGCGCATCGGCTCCGCCGCTTCCTCCGCCAGGTCTTCGAGAAGACCTACGGCTTCGACCTGGAGGCCCAGGTCAAGAAGCCGCTGAAGGAGGCGGTCAAGTCGCTCCAGGAGTACGAGGCGCTGTCGTCGGATTACGTGCTGGCGACGGTCGTGCTCCGGTCGCTTTCCGGGCACGCGATCCCGGTCGACGGCCCGATGCGTCGGGTGCTCGAGCGGCTCGGCGTGGCCAATGCCGACACCGACCTGCACGCGCTGCGCACCACGCTCGAGCGCGCCGTGCCCAAGAACCGGGGCGCCGAGTTCGTCGCGCTGATCGAGGAGCTGGCCCACGACGTCTGCGTCGAGGGGACGCCGGACTGCCCGCGCTGCGACCTCCGCAAGATGTGCCCGACCGGCCAGGGGCGGCTCGCCGAGCTGAAGCAGGCCAGCAAGCCACCCCCGAAGGGCAAGGCCAAGCCCGTCGTGGCCCCGACTCCCGCCCCCGCCGCGACCAAGGCCGTCGCCAAGGGCAAGGCCCCTCGGCCGAAGTGAGCGACGACCGCGATTGACGCGGCGTGGCCGAGCGGATAGGGTTCGGCGCGCCGCCGGGCCGTGCCGCGCCGGCGGGGGAGGGACACGGATGGCCAGCCCGACGAGGCCGGTGAAGTTCCTGGTCAGCACGACCGATCATGCCCGCGACGTGGCCGGCCGCATGGGGTGCGCCGACTACTCGTACACGTTCGTCCTGAAGGCCCTCGCGCCGGCGCTCGAGGCCGTCGCCGACTGGACCCTCGTCGATCGTGCCGAGAGCCGCCTGCCGTATCACGCCGCCAGGGCCCGCGCCGGGGGGTCCCGGCCGATCCACCTGGCGTTGCACCCGGTCCACAACGCCTACCTGACGCCGGGCCTGCCGACGATCCTCTACCCGTTCTGGGAGTTCTCGCCGATCCCCGACCGCGACTTCGGCCTCGACACGCGGCAGAACTGGGCCCGCGTGGCCGATCGGGCCGACCTGATCGTCACCGCCTGCCGGTTCACCGCCGAGTCCTTCCGCCGCGCGGGGGTGGTTCGCCCGTTGGCCGTCGTCCCCGTCCCCCTGGCCGACGCCCATTTCGACGTCCCCGACTGGGACCCGGGCGGCACGACCACCCTCCATTGCCGCCATGCCTTCCTCGGCGATGGGCCGGCCCCCGCCGGGCCACCCGCGGGCCGGGCCGGTTGGGGACGCCACGTCCGCCCCTGGCTCAGCGACGAGGCCCTCGTCCGGATCGCTCGCCTCCGCCAACGCCTCACGCGGACCGAGCCGCCGGCGCCGCCGGTCCTGCCGAGGACCGACCTGCACCTCTCGGGCCTCGTCTTCACGAGCATCTTCAACCTCGG
This sequence comes from Isosphaeraceae bacterium, assembly GCA_035551935.1. Lineage (GTDB taxonomy): Bacteria > Planctomycetota > Planctomycetia > Isosphaerales > Isosphaeraceae > DASZMJ01. The sequence goes on along the minus strand of DASZMJ010000105.1, from coordinate 643 downwards.
TGACCGCCGCAAGAACGTCGAGGACATGCTGACGGCGTTCCTGCTGGCCTTCCGCGACGACCCCGGCGCGACGCTCGTGCTCAAGCTGGCGACGAACCCGGCCCGCGAGCATCACGACCTCGGCCGGCTCCGGGCCTATCACGCCGGCCTCGGCCTGCGGCACGCCTGCCGGGTGGCGGTCGTGACCGACTTCCTCGACGACGGCCAGATGGCTGCCCTGACGCGGGCCACGACCTACTACGTGAACACGAGCCGCGCCGAGGGCGCCTGCTTGCCCTTGCAGCAGGCCCTGGCCGGGGGCCGTCCCGCGCTGGCGCCGGCCCACACGGCGATGGCCGATTACATGGACGGCGCGATCGGCTTCGTCGTCGCCAGCGACCCCGAGCCGACCCACTGGCCCCACGACCCCTCGAAGCGGGGCGAGACCCACTGGCACCGGCTCGACTGGTCGAGCCTCTTCGACCAGTACCGCGCCGCCGCCGCCGTGGCCACCGGCGACCTGGCCCGCTACTATGGCCTCGCCCGCCACGCCCGCGACCGGATGGCCCGCCTCGCCGGCCTCCCCGTCGCCGCCGCCGCGCTCCGCCGCGCCGTCGACCTCCTCCCCCTCACGGCCGCCGACCGACTCGACTGGGCGGCCTGA
>DASZMJ010000104.1:0-7176 GCA_035551935.1 Isosphaeraceae bacterium | reverse complement strand
TTCAGGGATACGACACGGTGCCGGGGCTGCACCGTGGTCTGGCGAGGTACTTCGCCTTCTACAACGACGAGAGGCCCCATCAGTCGCTCGACTATCGGACCCCGGCGGCCGTGTACCGGGGCACGGAGGTCGAAAAGGGCTAACGAGAGAGTAGCGAAGAATCGTCGATTTTTGGTCTAGCCAATGGGGTCCACCTCATCGTGACGACCGGGATTCTCGGGATTTGCACGGGGCCGGGGCTCGAGTCCCGCCTCCCGTCCAAGGCCGGCCCGCCCCGAAGGGGTCTGCGATGCAACCGGAAGCGGTCCGCGGGTTCATCGACCGGCTCGAGGGGGCCTTCCGGGAGGGAGACCCACTCGTCGACGGCAAGGGGGCCGAGGCGGAGAACGTGCGGAGGATCCAGGACCAGTACCGCGCGATCGCCCGGGGCGACTTCGCCGCGGTGCTGGACCTGCTGCACGAGGAGGTCGATTTCGAGATCAGCGGGCCGCCCGGGGTCCCGTTCGTCGGCCGTTGGCGCGGGCGCGACGAGGTCGCCGCGGCGGTCCGGGGCAACTTCGCGATGGTCGAGGACCAGTGGCCCGAGGTGCGCGCGGTGATCGCCCAGGGGGACACCGTGGTCATCGTCGCCCATGAGCACGGCAGGTTCCGGGCCGACGAGGGCGGCAACGGCACGGACTACGCCTTGCACTGGGTCCAGGTCTTCACGTTCCGCGACGAGAAGGTCGCCCGGTTCCACGAGATCATCGACGGCTACGCAATCGGCCTGCCGGCGGCTCAGCGGCGGATCTGATGGACGATCGTGGTATCCTTGTTCCTGGCGTCGTCGGCCAGGAGCATAGCTTTGAGAGGATCACCGAGAGGGTACCGTCCCCCTCGAATGGGAGGAAGAGGCGATCCTCGGCGACGGCCGACCGCTTGGGGACGATGCAAAGGGACTGGTCGTTCGGCTCCATCAGGATGTTGCCGCTGCCGAGGTGGATCTTGGACGTGCGGAGGTCGCCGCGGACGACCAGGAAGCGGTCGGCGAACGAGCAGCGGCCGGCGATCTTCAGCCGGGGGATGAGCCGTTCGAGGACGGCCTTGCGAGTCTGAGCGGTGGCCGAGAGGTCGCCGAAGGAGCAGCGCTGCCAGTAGTCGATGTAGCGTCCCTCGGGCCCGCCGTCGGCCCCGTCCGCTGAGCAGCGGCGCGAGGCCCAGTCGGGAGGGGTCGAGCAGGGCGACGCCCCGCGCATCCCCAACGACGAGGCGAGCCCGTTCGCCGACTGAGGTCTCCGGCAGGGAATGCCCGCCGGGGCGGCGTCGCCACGCGCCCCGGCGGCCCGGCCGCTCAGGACCGCGCCGGGCGACGACGCCGGGCGAGGGCGAGGATCAGCGACGCGCCGGCGCCGAGCAGGGCCATCGAGGCCGGCTCGGGGACCGTCTTGACGAAGATCGACGTGACAGGGGCGGCCGAGTCGCTGGCGCCGACGGGGGCGGCGCCGAAGAAGTCCTCGATCGCCCGCAGGACGTTGTAGTGGTTGATCGTGTCGCCGTACTGGCCGGGGACGACGTTGGCGCCGTAGAAGATCGTCGCGATGTGGGTGGCAGCGGTGAAGTCGTCCTCGTCCCAGGTGACGATCAGCAGGCTGTTGTTCGCCTTCGCCCACTGGGCTTTACGTGTCGATGTTGTTCTGGAGCCAGTTGTCGCCGGCGGTGATCAGGGCGTTGCCCGTGGCCGACGTGGCTGTGCCGTGCATGTCGTTGTTCTGGTCCGGCGCCACGAAGCTGACCGACGGCAGGGCGTTGAAGGCCGGGCCGGTGCCCGCGAGCTGTTGCTGGGTCAGGAGCTGGAAGTTGGTGAACGGCATGTTGCTCGAGGCCGGCACGGCGTTGGGCTGCGGGTTGGCCGGGTCCTTCGGCTGCCAGTCGACGTAGGGGTTGTGCTTCGACGCGTAGAGGTTGCCGGCGGTGAAGTCGATAGTCGAGCCGGTCACCGGCAGGCCCTCGGAGTGCATGCCGAAGCTCTTGCCGGTCCGGATCAGCGGCGCGGCCAGGTTCGGCGTCGAGAACGGCGAGCCGTTGTTCGGGAGCGAGGGGTCGCCGGTCACGCCCTGCGTCGAGCCGGAGAAGAGGGCCAGGTAGTTCGGCTCGCTCGGGTGCGTCACGCCGTGCGAGTCGGTCATCGGCGCGCCGCCCTTGATGAGCGTGTCGTTGATGTACGGGGCCGCGCCGCTGCCGACGATCTGGTCGTAGCCCGTGTTCTCCTCGATGACGACCACGATGTGATGATACGCCGGCACGCCACCGGTCTGGGCCAGGGCGGGCGACGCCCCGGTCGCCCCCAACGCCAACGCGCCGAGGGCCGAGATCTTCCACGACTTCATGGTGCGCGATCCTTGGTGGGGCTCGGTCCCGGCCCGCCACGATGGCCGGTCGGCTCGGGATGGTATCGGGGCCCGAGCCACCGTACAAAACCATATCCCATCATTCTCGAATACTCCATGGGTCATTCACGCGACACACATGCCCACAAAAAATCCTTAAATTTAGTAGTTAAATTATCATTTTTTATTATTAATCATTGAATTATATGAACCGCGGCGGCGAGGAGGCCCGTCATCCGACCCCCTCCCCGTTCCTACCGCGTCGTCCCCTCGCGACCGCGGGCCGTCACGTCCCAGCGATCGGCGACCTCGCCGCGATCGATCACGGAGGCGAAGTCGTGGAGCGCGCAGGTCGGGCAGACGTGGGTGGGGATGGCCAGCAAGGGGGTGCCGGGGGGAAAGCGGGAGGTGTCGGGGGCGTCGACGACGAGGTGCTCCTCGCTCTGCGGACCGAGGGCCGCGCCGGGGAGGCCGAGGAGGGTGAGCCGGGGCCCGGCGGGGTCGGCGGCGACGGCCTTGTGGCCGAGGTCCAGGCAGAGCCGGCCGGGGCGGGGACGGCTGATCACCCGGGTGAGCAAGAGCGCCGCGGGCTCGAACGGCAGGTCGGGGAACTTGCCGCCGTAGCCGGCGTCGTGCAGCAGGCACGTCCCCGGCGAGCACTCGACGCCCGGCTCGTCGACCGTCGCGTGGATCGGGAACGTCGGCGTGCCGCCGAGCACGACCCGGCGGACCTCGATCCCGCGCCCTTCGAGGCGATCCCGCAGCGCGAACGTCGTGTCGAGCCCCGATCGTGCGACGCGCCGCCGCGCCTCGATGTCTTGCTCGCGGATGTGGCCGTCGTAGGCGTGCAAGCCGTCGAAATCCAGGCCGGGAAGGGTTTGCAGCCGATCGATCAGATCGAAGGCCGCCGCTGGGTCGATGCCGGTCCTGCCCATGCCGACGTCCAGGTCGACCAGCGCCGGCAAGGACCCGCGCCGGGTGCGCTCGATTGCCGAAGACAGCCCCCGGGCCGCCTCGAGGTCGTCGACCGCGACGCGGAAGGTCGTCTCCGGATACCGATCGACCAGGCTCGCGAGCCGCGCCACGTTCGGCCCGACCATCGGGTACGCGATCAGGACGTCGCGGCCGCCCGCCCGGGCGACCATCTCCGCCTCGGCGAGCGTCGCGCACTTGTGCTTGCCGACCCCGTTCGCCTCGACCATCCGCACGAGCGCCGGCATCTTGTGCGTCTTGACGTGCGGCCGGAGCCGATCCGGCCCCCCCGCCATCCCCAGCATCGCCGCCAGGTTCCGCGCGACGACCTCGCGAAACACCAGCAGCGACGGGCTCGGGATCGCGTCCGGGTCCCGGATCGGATAGCGCAGGTCGATCATCATTTCACCTATTAGATTGATCGTTCAAAATTGAATAATACGATGTTCGGCCTGCGAGCGATAGATCGCGGCGAACATGGCGACGACGAGGCGGCCGTCGTCGCCGGTGACGGCGGGGGGGCGGTCGTCGAGGATGGCGCGGAGGAAATCCCGGATCTGGAGGGCATGATAATAAGATGTGGCGTCGATGGAAGCGAATCGGGCGCGGTCGGCGGCCTGGAAGGAGGGGAGCAGGTGCTCCTCGCCGGGGACGTTCCAGAGGTCGTTCAGCGGCGGCTCGGCGATCGACGAGACGCCGGCGATGAACGTGGCGCCGCGGTCGGTCTCGACGCCGACGGAGGCGCCGTTCGACCCGTGGATGTGCACCTTCGTGAACAGGCCGGGCTCCTGCGCCACGCTCGTGACGACCGCGCCGAGGCCGCCCCCGGCGAACCGGATCGTCGCCACGGCGGTGTCGTCGACCTCGACATCGGGGTGATTGACGTTCGACCACGCCCCGCTGATCTCGACGATCGGCGCCCCCATCAGCCACCGGAGCAGGTCGAGCTGGTGCGGCGACTGGTTCACCAGCACGCCGCCCCCTTCCGTGTCCCAGCGCCCGCGCCACGGGTCGGAGCGATAGTACGACGGGTCGCGCCAACTATACATCTGGAAAACCCCCAGCGCCGGCCGGCCGATCTTGCCCAGGTCGATCGCCTCCTTCATCCGCCGGACCGGCTCGTACCACCGCCTTTGGCTGATGACCCCGAGCTTGACCCCCGCCGCCCCGGGGCCGCATCGAGCATCGCGTCGCAGTCCTCCAGCCGAGCGGCCATCGGCTTCTCGACGAGCACGTGCACGCCCGCCCACGCCGCCTCGATCGCCGCCGCGGCGTGGAGCGGGTGCGGCGTGGCGATCAGCACCGCGTCGAACCCGCCCGCTTCGAGCATCGTATTTACATCCGAGAACGCTCGCACGCCATGCCGATCCGCGAACGCCGCCGCCCGGTCGGGCTGGTCGTCGCATGCGGCGACGAACGTCGATTCGGGCAGGCACGCCAGGGCCGCCGCGTGGATGCCGCCGACCTTGCCGCAGCCGATCAGGGCGGTCCGGACCCGATCCATGAGTCACCCCGGGAAGTATCTGGCGACCTTCCGCCGGAGGAAGGCGAGGGATTCGGCCATCTCGTCCATGCCGTTCATGCCGTCCTCGATGCTGACCCAGCCGCGGTAGCCATGGGCGGCGAGGCTGCGGAAGATGGCGTCGTAGTCGTTCAGGCCCTTGCCGGTGACGCCGTGCCGAAGGTCGGGCGAGTAGCCGATCGTGCCGTCGGCCTGCCGCAACGCGTCGAGCGTCGCCCCCTCGGCGAGGTAGCGGTCGCTAGCATGCATGCTCACGACGCGATCGGCGACACGTTCGAGCAATTCGATCGGGTCGTCGCCGGCGACGATCGCGTTGGAGGGGTCGTACTGCACTCCGAAGTGCCGCCGCTCGGGGATCGCGGCGAGCAGGTCGAGGAAGACGTCCTGCTTCTGCGCGAACTCGGCGTAACGCCAGGCACCGTCCTTGTAGTGGTTCTCGAGGCCGAGGACGACGTCGTACTCCCGCGCCACGGGCAGGACTTGATTGATGCATTCGACGACCCGGCCGAGCCCCTCCGCGCGGCCGACGCCGGGGTGCTTCTGCCCGGAGAGGACGCGGCAGACCGTCCCCGGCCCTCCGAGCCGCCGGGCGGCCCGGATGAGCGTCGCCTCGCGGTCGACGGCCCGCTTGCGGGCGTCGGGGTCGGGGTGCGTGAAATCGGGCGAGCAGCAGAGCATCGGCATCTCGAACCCGGCTGCGTGGATCGCGTCGCCGACGCGGTCGACGGCCGGGTCGTCGAGGATCTCGAAGAACCCCTCGTACATCTCCAGTCCATCGGCGTCGAGCGACCTGGCCATCGCGATCCAGTCGAAGACCGACATCCGGCCGGCGGCGATGTCGTCGAGGTAGCATTTCGGGAACGCGGCGAGCTTCAACGGCACGGCTCGTGCCTCCTTCTTCCCCGGTGACGGTCCCTATTGTAACCTCGCCCGTGCCCCGGACCAGGAGGCGGCGGGCCGGCGTCCATGCACCGATCCGACCGGCCCACGGCATCTCGGCGACACGGCCGAGGCGTGTTACGATGCGGAGGGCGTCGTCGGACCCCGGCGCCGCCCATTTCCGCGCCGTTTGGAGACGCAACGATGGCCAAGTCCCAGCCCCCGCACGGCGGCGACGACCCCGAGATCGCCGACGCCGCGGACCTCCTCCGCGACACCCCCGCCGGCTGGGCCAAGTCGACCCCGAAGCCCCAGGCCCGGCCCACGCCCGGCGTCGAGCCCGAGGCCGAATCCGAGGGCTACGAGCTCGCCGAGCACGAGCCGCCGGCCCCGAAGCCCGCCCCCCTCCCCTTCGACGACGAGCCACCGCGCACCCGGACTCGGGCCCGTCCCGGGCGCGAGGCCGCCGAGGACTTCGAGGACGACGAGCCCCGCGACCGCGACCGCGACGGCGACCGCGGCCGGCCCACGACCCTCTACGACCCCGACGAGGCCGTCGAGGAAGTCTGGTCCCGCCGCGCCGAGTGGTGGCCGAGCCTCCTGGCGCTCGCGGCCGTCGCCCTCGTCATGTGGCTTTGCCTCTTCTTTGCTCCGATACCGACCGCCCTGGTCCTCGTCGTCGGCCTGGTGGCCCTCGCCCTGCTGAGCTACCCGATCGTGATCACCCTCGAGCGGCCGGTGCGGATCACGCCCGAGCAGGCGGCGCGGGACTATTACGGAGCACTCTCTCATATGTTCCCACATTACCGACGCATGTGGCTCCTGCTGAGCGCCGGCGGCCGGCACTCGAGCCGGTTCGACTCGTTCCCCGAGTTCAAATCCTACTGGAAGAATCGCCTGATGCTGCTCAACGGCGGCAAGCCGGCGTGGCCGAACTCGTTGGGGTTCGAGGTCGGCGATTATAAGGGGGAGAAGAGCGGCGGCAAGGCCGTCGCCGAGGCCAAGTACACCGTCCGCGTCGTCCGCCTCGGCAAGGCCGACGCCCCCCCGATCGACTCGGTCCGCGTCTCGGCCACCTTCGTCCGGGGGCCGGACAACATGTGGTACCTCGACGAAGGCACCCTCTGATCCGTGTAGGGTCCGCTCTTGCGGACCTCTTCCTATTTTGAAAGGCTCATGAGGGATTCCGGGGTGGTGCGAGCAAGAGGCCGATTAGCGACCCCAAGAGCCGCTTACCACGAGCCCGGACGTTCTGCACGAACTCGAAGAACCCCAGGTAGAGCGGTAACTTCTCCTGCGAGATCCCGCGATGCGGACGGGGCCACGAACGCAGCAGCGACCAGGACCCTTCGAGCGTGTTGACATGCACCTCACAGAATCCATCCCCGTCGTCGTCCCGGGCGTACTCGCCGGCCGCATGGCAGACCGTCGCGTGAT
>DASZMJ010000103.1:0-1506 GCA_035551935.1 Isosphaeraceae bacterium | reverse complement strand
TGGGGCCTCGCCGGCCTTCGTCGACGACGCCGACGCGGCCGGGCTCGGGTTCACCTTCGACAACGGGATTGATCCGCTCCGCCAGCTCCCCGAGACGATGAGCGGGGGCGTCGGCGTGCTCGACTTCGACGGCGACGGCTGGCTCGACGTCTACTGCGTCCAGGGCGGCCCCTTCCTGCCCGACCCGGGCAAGCCGACGGGCGGCGACCGGCTCTTCCGGAACAAGCGAGACGGCACCTTCGAGGACGCCACCGAGCGATCCGGGATCGCCGCGATGACCAGGGGCTATGGCCACGGCGTCGCGGTGGGCGACTTCGACAACGACGGCCGCCCCGACCTGTTCATCACCCGATGGGATGCTTATGCCCTGTATCGCAACAAGGGGGACGGGAGGTTCGAGGACGCCACGGCGAAGGCCGGGCTCGACGGCCCCCGGGACTGGCCGACCTCGGCCGCGTTCGCCGACCTCGACGGCGACGGCGACCTCGACCTCTACGTCGCCCACTACCTCGTGTGGGATGTGGCCAATCCCCAGATCTGCCTCGACCCCAAGGGGCAACACCCCGTCTTCTGCGGCCCGCCGAAGTTCCGGTCGAGGCCCGACCACCTCTTTCGGAATGACGGTGGCCGATTCGTCGACGTGACGGCCGAGGCCGGGATCGTCGACACCCACGGCCAGGGGCTCGGTGTCCTGGCCTCCGACCTCGACGGCGACGGGAAGGTCGATATCTTCGTCTCGAACGACCAGTCGGCCAACTTCCTGTTCCGGAACAGGGGCGGGATGCGGTTCGAGGAGGTCGGCGAGGTCAGCGGAGTCGGCAGCAGCTCCGACGGCCAGTACAAGGCGAACATGGGGATCGCCTGCGGCGACCAGGACGGCGACGGCCGCCCCGACCTGGCCGTGACCGAGTTCTACAACGAGGGGACCACCCTCTACCGGAACCTCGGCGACGGCGCGTTCGCCGACCACTCGGCGGGCGCGGGCCTGCTGGTGGCCACCCGGTACCTGCTCGGCTTCGGGACCGCGTTCCTGGACTTCGACGCCGACGGATACCTCGACCTGGCGACGACCAACGGCCACGTCGACGACTTCCGGCCGGCCGAGCCCTACATGATGCCCTCGCAGCTCCTGGCCGGGACGCCGAAGGGGAAGCTCGTCGACGTCACCGCGGGCGCGGGAGCGGCCTGGCAGGTCCCCCGACTGGGCCGGGGGCTGGCCGCGGCCGACCTCGACAACGACGGGCGGGTCGACCTCCTGGTCCTCGCCCAGAATCAGCCGCTGGCCTACCACCACAACAAGACCGAGGGCGGGCATCGCCTGACGATCCGACTCGAAGGCACCACCTCGAACCGCGACGCCGTGGGGGCCCGGGTGGTGGTGACCGCCGGGGGCCGGGCGCGGACGGCCTGGCGGTTCGGCGGCGGGAGCTACCAGTCGGCCTCCGACCCCCGGCTCCACTTCGGCCTGAGCCGGATCGATCGCGCCGAGCGGATCGAGGTCACCTG
>DASZMJ010000102.1:0-3154 GCA_035551935.1 Isosphaeraceae bacterium | reverse complement strand
AAAAAGTGCTGAGTGCTGAGTGCTGAGTGAAGACGATGAGGCAGAGCGCGGTCCTCTCTTCTTCACTCAGCACTCAGCACTCAGCACTTTTCACGAGCTCACTTCTCCACGTTGCTGGTCCCCGGCAGCATCACGACCTCGCCGCCCGCGCGGGCGAGGTAGCGGGGGAGGGGCAGGCCGCCGACCCAGTTCCTGGCGGCCTCCCATTGCCGGACGCGGAGGAAGGTGCCGGGGTCGTTCTCGTCGGCGGGCAGGTGGATGATCCGGGAGAAGCCGACCATCGGGATGACCGTGGCGCCGAGGTCGAGGACCTTCCCACGGCCGTCGGCGAGCCAGGCGGTGCAGCGGAGCTCATAGATCGGCGCCGTCTCGCGGATGGCGCGGCCCATCTTCGGGAACATGTTGCGTAGGGTGAGCGTCTTGCCGGTGTCCTGCTCGTCGATCTGCACGACCAGGCGCACCGGCGCGCCGGTGGCGACCTCGAGGCCCGCGGCCTTGGCGCGCCGGACGGCCAGGTCGTCGAGGCTCTGGCGGTACTGCTGGTTGTCGCGCGGGGGGCCGTTGTACTTGAAGTCGAGGCCGATCGCCGCGCCGCGCTTCAGCAATGCCGGGGCGTTGGGGTCGTCGGCCAGGGCGACCCTCTTCTCGACGGCCGGCTCGGGGGGCCGGCCGGCCGCGAGGTAGCTGCTCGGGAAGCCGGCCGTGTACCAGACCCGCCCGTCCGGGCTCGGCCCCTGGACCGGGCCGACGTTGACGTAGTTCCAGATATGAGCCTTGCGCCCCAGGTCGATCAGCCAACGATTGTCGACCAGGACGTTCCCGCGATCGCCCCAGGCGATCGGCACCCCGGGACGGCCGAAGACGGGCACCTCGAAGTTGGCCAGGAGGCGGCCATTGGCCAGGTCCCAGCGCGCCACGCGGTTGCCGATGATGGCGACCGCCTCCTTGCCGTCGGGCTTGATGGCGACCCCGGCGAAGCCGTTGGAGGCCGGCAGCGCCTCGCCGGTCCCCTGGGCCGCGCCGGTGGCGGGGTCGAGCACGAGCAATCGGCCGTCGGCGACGACGGCCAAGGACTTGCGGCCGGGGCTCAACGTCGCCGCGGCGGGGCCGTCGAGGGCCATCGAATAGACGGCGCGGGGCTCGGCCAGCGACCAGAGGACCAGCGTGCCGTTCTGGCCCAGGGTCAACGCGCGGTCGGCGTCGAGGAAGGCCGCCCAGGCGATCGGGCCGGCGTCGCCGCCTGCGCCATTCGTCCGCCAGCCGACGACGTGCTTGCCCGACTCGGCGTCGTAGACGTCGAGCCGCTTCCGCTCCTGCCCGGCGACGAAGAGGGCCCGCTTGCCGTCGGGGCTGAAGGCGACGAGGTCGAGCGCCCCGGGGGCCTCGAAGGAGCCGAGGAGCTTGCCGTCGGCCAGGTCCACGCGCTCGACCTGGACCGGCTTGCCGCCGGGCCCGAAGCCCTGGGGGCCCATCGCCACGAGCGCCTGCGCCGCGCCGGGGCCGGCGAGCACCGTCGACCGGATCTCGTGCTTCGGACCCCGCAGCGCGATCGGCGTGGTCGTCAACGCCTTCGACGGCTTCGGCATCGGGTCGGCCGCGACCGACCAGCTCGGACCCCCGCCGAGCCCGCCGCCGCCGGAGAGCCGGCGGGCCTTCGACCAGTCGGCCGGCTTCAGCGGCGGCAGCTCGACGTCGGTGACGCTGCCCCCGGAGCGGACGACCTTGGCGGCGCGGGCGATCGTCTCCTTGTTGAAGGCGACGGTCTTGACCACCCGCTGCTCCTTCGGCCCGGCGACGATCAACAGCTTGCCCCCGGCGAGGATCCGCCTCGGCTGCTCGAACGACTCGCGGCCCTCGCCCGGCGCCGACATGACGAGCCGCCCGCCCTCGCGGTCGACGACGCAACGGCCGGCGAGCAGCCAGCCCGAGCCGTCCGGCAGCCACTCGATCCCGCGCTGCTCGTTCCGGAACTCGGGCTTGGGCTCCATCTTGTCGCCGAGGTCATGCCGCTGCGCGAGCGTGCCGTCGGCGAGCTTGTAGACGAGGATGTACAGGCCGAACGAGTCGAAGATGCCGGCCAGCTCCTTGCCGTCGGGCGAGAAGGCAAGGCCGCGGCATTGCAGGTCGAAGATGCCGTTCTTGGGCACCTCGGCGGTGCCGACCTGCTCGCCGGTCTTGAGGTCGAAGACGGCGACGAGGTGCTCGCCCTTCGACGCCATCGCCAGGTAGCGGCCGCCGGGGCTCAGCGCGATCGACTCGTGGTCGAAGTCGCGGCCGGGCCGGATGTCGCGGAGGTGCTCGCCGGACCTCGCGTCCCAGACGGCGATGACCTTGTCGCCGAAGTGCGACGTGAGGACCCGCCCCGGCCCGGCGAAGGCGACGAAGTCGGTGAACGGCGAGTCCATCGGCAGCCGACGGACGGCCTTGCCGGACCGCGTCGAGATCAGGAAGACCGCCGGGCCGCCCCCCTCGTTGCCCTTGCCGGCGAAGAGGGTGCCGTCGGGGCTGAGCGCGAACGGCTTGTCCAGCGGATACCGGCCCCGGAGCCGGCCGACGCGCCTCTTGTCGCGGAGGTCGTAGACCTCGCGCACCTCGTTGGCGCCGCCGTTGCTGCCGACGGCCACGAACGGCCCCGGCGTCGCCGGCAGCGTGACCTCGCCGCCGAAGAAGACCGGCGGGACCTTGATCGACACGTCGCCGACCTTCTTCGTGTCCAGGTCCTTCGGCGCCGGGTCCGGCTTGACGTTCCATCCCGAGTCGTCGTCGCCCCGCGCCCGGGCCGCCAGCAGGCCCAGGATCACGACGAACACAAACCGGCCCCAACCACCCCTTGCGATGGTCATCGTCGTCGCCCTGAAGGATTTCGGGGTTTCCTCGACCTCGCGACTTACGCTACCAGCCGACATCGATCGTTGCAAGCAGACCGGTCCCCATGTTCCTCTGCGGCGACACGCCGCCCCCTTGGCGAATCGGCCCCGCGCGGCACATGATTTGGGGGAAGAGCGTCGACGGGGCTCGCGAACCTCCGGGGTATGGGGGTGTCGGAGGGCTAGCTGGGGCTGTGCTACGACTTACGGAAGGCCGACGCTCTTCCCCCCTCTCCCCCTGGGAGAGGGCCGGGGTGAGGGTCCATTTTTTCAAGAAAGCAGACCCT
>DASZMJ010000101.1:0-4974 GCA_035551935.1 Isosphaeraceae bacterium | reverse complement strand
CCGGTTCGCCCTCGGGCGACTCCGACGCGAGACCGGCTGCCGGCGCGGGATCGAGACGAAGCGGCTCAAGTGTGCCCTGAGCGATGACTACAGGGAGAAAGTCCTATTCAGCACGTGAGATAAGATGCCGTCGCCCTGCCGACCTTGCCGGGCTTCGCGGTGGCCTTCGCCATCGAGTAGACGGCGCCGGTGCGGTGGAACTCGTCGCCGGCGTCGTCGATCTGGACCTCGAAGCCGTGGTGCACGCCGTACCACGCGTCCTTCGGCTTGTCGGCGATGCGGATGAACACGCCGGAATTCGAGTGGTCGGTGGCCGTCTTGTACACGACGCGGATCGTGCAGTCGCCGAACTTCTCGCGGGTGTACCAGAGCAGGCCCATGCCCCCCTCGGTGCGCATCACGCCGCCCTCGATCACCATCTTGCCGGGCCCGACGTGCTCCCAGCCGTCGGTATTCTTGCCGTCGAAGAGCGTGCGCCAGCCGTCGGCGCCGGCCTTCGGCTTCGCGTCGTCGGCCGCGGGGGAGGGCGCGAGCGCGGCGAGGGGGAGAATTGCGAGGGCCGCGAAAAACGGGGTCTTCATGGATGTCGCTTCCCTGGTGATTGAGGGGCGGTCGGCGCGGCCGACCCGCGCGTCGATCTGCCCATCAGACCGGCCCGATCGGCGCGCGTCAAGCCTCGTCCCGGGGCCGGAACCAGCGGTCGAACTCGACGCCGACGGCCCCGCGCGCGATCGCCCGCGCCGAGCGGCCGACGGCCAGGGTCGGGGCGAGCATCGCCATCGCGACCACGCCGATCCGCCACGCCGACAGCCACCACGTCGGGGCGATGATCGCGAGCGGCGCGAGGGCCGTCAACGCGAGGAGGACCGCGTGCGGCTCGCAAGACTTATACGCGGGCCACGTCCAGAAGCCCCGGCCCCGACGCGGCCAGGGCGCCGGTGGCGCGGGCCGGCCGCCGTCGCCGCCGTCGACGCGATACGACCGCGCCTCTCGTTTCAAACGCTGGAAGAACGCTTTATAACGGCAATCGTTGTGTAATCCCAGGAACGCCCACCCGGCCGCGATGCTGAAACCGGCCGCCGACCAGGACGGGTCGCCCGACCGGACGGCCAGGCCGTGCCCGAGCGCGAAGCCGAGCGCGAGCGAGGCGGCGTGATGCATCAGATAATCGAAATAGACGCCGTCGAGGCTCGACGTCCCCCGCCAGCGCGCGACCTGGCCGTCGACGTGGTCGAGCCAGAAGGCGAGGTGCGCGAGCGCGACCCCGGCGACGAAGCCGAGGCGCGTCCCCGTCGCGATCGCTCCCGCGGCCGCGAGGCCGGCGAGCAGGCTCGCGAGCGTGACCTGGTGCGCCGAGAGGCCGAGCCGGACCGCCAGCCACGTCCCGAAGATCGCCGACGGCCGCCCGACCCGACGCGCCAGCCAGTTGCCGACCTCGCGATACCGCTCCTTCTGCGACCGCGCCCGGAGCTCGGCGAGCGTCGGCCGGTCGTGCCCGGTCATCGCCGATCCCCTTTCCGATCCGAATCGGCGACCTCGGGGGCGAGGTCGTAGATCGCGAAGCGCCGCACGACGCCGTCGGGGTCGCGGATCGCCTCGCGATAGAGCGGCCGACGCCGGGCGAGCCAGGGGGCGAGCCGATCGGAGAGGGTCGGGTCGAACTCGACCGCGTCGATCGGCTCGGGGGGGCAGAGCAGGAGGTGGGTGAAGTGTTGCCGGCGCAAATGATCGACGATTTCCTCGGCCGACTCGCCGCGCGATGCCAGGCCGGTCCGGCGGCGGTGGGCCAGCTCCATCGCGTAGGGTCGCGGGATGTAATAGCCGCGGTGGTCCTGGCCGACGAGCCGGGCCGTTCCCGGCAGATGGGCGTCGATCCAGCGACCGACGCGGTAGGTGGGCTCTCTGCGCGCCAGGTACGAATCGGGCGACTCGCGCCCTAGCACCACGCCGATCCCGTGCCGCGCCCGCGCCAGGGCGAGGGCCGACTCGAGGCCGACGACGCCGACGACCAACGCGAGCAAGGCCCGCGCCGGCAGGGTCGGCCGATCCGCCCAACGCGCCGTGAGCCAGGCCACGCCCAGGGAAAGCGGCCCCACGGCGATCAAGAGGAATCGCGTGCTCTGGCGGACGCAGAGGCAGATCGTCACGAACGCCAACCCCATCCCGACGATCGCCGCGACCCTCCGCGGCGGCCGCGCCAGGAGCAGGCCCGGCAGCAAGAGCAGGAAGGCCGGGCCGAGCTGATGCGCCAGGCTGTCGAAGCGGTCGGGCTCGAGCGTCAACGGGCCGAGCGCCGTGGCGAGGTTCCAAGGCGACGGCTCCAGCGGCCGCTTGATCGGGTCGAGCACCTCGTCGAGCCCCGCCCCGCCGAACGTCCCCCGGAAGAACGGGTGGACCGGATTCCCCGTGAAATGATACGCGCGGGCGTACCACGGTCCGCCGACGAGGACGAGGACGATCGCAAATAGGAATGTTTTTATTATAATTTGTCCTCTGTCCTCGGCCCTCCGTCCTTCCAGGACCCGGGACCCCGCCGCCGCCAGCCCGAGCACGCCGGCCCAGACGAGGGCCGGGTACTTCACGCCGACGGCGAGGCCGGCCAGGGCGCCGGCGAGCGCGGCGGCGCGGGCGGAGGGGCGGTCGCGCCAGCGGCACCAGGCGAGCAAGGCGGCGTTGCCGAAGGCGGCCAGGGCGACGTCGTTGAGCGGGGCGCCCATGCCGTTGGAGACCGCCGGCACCCCCAGCGCGATCGCCCCCGCCCACCGCGCCCGACGGCCGAGCCAGGGCCGCGCCAGCGCCGTCACGCTCAGCGCGAGGACGACCCCCAGCAGCCACGACACCAGCCGGCAGGCGACCGGCCCCCGGAACGCCAGGGCCACCGCGAACAGCATCTCGACGCCGAGCGGGTAGACCGTCTCGTGCAGGTCCGGCTCATAGACCGCGGCGCCCTTCTCGAGATAAAGCTTCGGCACTTGCAGATGATAGCAGAGGGCATCGCCGTCGGTGACGGGCACGAGTGCCGTCAGGAGCGTCCCGAGCGCGATGAGGGCGAGGGCGAGGTCGAAGGCGGCCGAGGCCAGTCGTGGCGCGCCGATGTCCGCGTTCTTTCCCCCTCTCCCCCCGGGAGAGGGCCGGGGTGAGGGCCTACGATTCCAAAGCGAAACCCTCACCCCGGCCCTCTCCCGGGGGGAGAGGGAGGAAGAGGCGGCCCTCCAACCCGACAGGGTGGCCCAGCCGCACCCGATCGCGAGGACGACGCCCAGTCCCGCGCGATTCAGCGAACCGATTTCGGCCAGGCCCAGCGCCGCCAGTGAAAGGATGCCCAGGCCGAGCGGCAGCGACAGCGCGAGGGCATCGACGGGATGGTCGGGCGCCTGGCGAAACCAACGGAGCGTCGCGCGGCCGACGGCGGCCGACCAGGCCGAGAGCAGGAGGAGGAAGAGGAGGTCGAGCATCCGTGCCCTTCGGCATGCGGCTCAATCGAGGGTCTCGGCCGGCGTCTTGCGGTCGAAGACGCCGCCCCAGGCGTTGCGACGGCCCCCGGCCAACCGCGGCGGGCCGTCGCAGGCCAGGAGGATAACGCAGCGCGCCGCGAGGCCGGCCCAGCGGTTCGCGATCGGCAACGGGACGTGCGCCGCGAGCAGGGCGCCGGCCGAGAACCAACCCAGTGTCAGCGCGACCCGAGCTTGATGCAGCAGCCAGCCGGCCGGGCCGAGCGCCGCGGCGAAGGCGGTCGCGCTGGTCAGGAGGTACACACTCGCGAAGGCGATCGTCATCCCCTCGGCGACGCCGACAATCCCCGCGCGGCCCGCCCCCGCGGCGCCGGCGACGGTCGCCAGGGCCAGGCCGAGCAGCGTCGCCAGGCACAAGCGATACGGCCGATCCACCGTGATGAGCATCTGCCGCGCCGGCCAGGCCAGGCCCAGCAGGATCATCCCCGGCAACAGCGGCCGAAGCGCCGGCAGTCCCGGCGCATAACGAGGGAGCATCAGGCCGAGGAAGACCGGGCCGACGAGGTAGGCCACCGAGCCTCCCGCCGCCAAGACCGGCGCCTGCGCCTCGACCACCCGCGCCGCCTGCCGTGCCACCGCGACCGGGTCGCGCGTGCGGCCCATCGTCGTCTGGAAATACGTGTACATCACCAGGGCGATCCGGCCGGCGAGGTCCAGGCCCCAGCTCGTTCCCATCAGGGCGATCGTGAAGACCCCCGTCCAGTAGGGGCCGTCGGGCATCAGCCAGACGATCAGGGCGCTGTCCACGTTCAGGAGCGCGCCGAAGACGGCCGTGTTCGCCAGGATCGGCAGGCCGACCCGCATCAGCCGCGCCGCGGTCCGCCAGTCCCAGGCCCATCGGAACCGGAGAGGATGTTTGGCATGCAAATAAATAATATTGAAGAGAAAAAGGAGCCCGACCGCGCCCCAGAGCCCCCAGACGCCCGCCAGGGCGATGCCGGCGACGGCGGCGACGGCGAAGATGAGGGCGTCGAGGACGGCCAGGGTCGTCGTCAGCGCGAATTCCTGGTGGGCACGGAGGACGGCGATCAAGAAGTCTTGATAGCGTTTCAGGAACGCCAACGCCGCGACGGCCGCCAGGCCGCCGGTGTAGTCGGTCGCGAACGGCTCGCCGGCCAGCACGGGGGCGCGCCAGAGGGCCCAGAGGGCGAGGCCCGAGGCGTAGACGAGGCAGGTCAGCGTGTTCGTCGTGTACGCCACGTCGGCGACGCGCCGCGCCGCCGATTCGCGGCCGGCGGCGCGGAGGATCGGGATCTCCTGCACGGCGCCGAGGCTGATGCCCAGGCTCGACCGATTCGTATTATCGAGAAATAACCGGAGATAGGTGTAGATGCCCAGTTGCGCCGGCCGGAGCATCCAGCGCAGCGCGAACGACGTGACCGTGCCGGCGACCTGCTCGAGCTGGCCGCCGACGGTGACGATCAGGCTGTCGCGGACGGCCCGACGGCCGTCCGCGAGCGGC
>DASZMJ010000100.1:0-15032 GCA_035551935.1 Isosphaeraceae bacterium | reverse complement strand
TGCTACCTGCTCGGCGGCATCCTGCTGTCGGAGGTCGTGCGGGCGTATCTCGTGCTCATCCTCGCGGCGGGGACATTTGGCCTGTTGAGCGTGGCCTGCTCGAGCTTCTTCCGGAGGACCAGCTCGGCCCTGGTGGTCAGCTACCTGATCATCCTGCCGCTGGCGTTGCTCTGCATCGCTCTGACGCGGACCAACGCCGCGGCCTCCGACGCCGCCGCGGCGACGGCGCGGGAGTTCGTCACGTTCGCCTCGATCGCGCTGTTGCCGCCGTGGTGCCTGGCGACGTGGACAATCGTCGTCATCCTCATCAACCGCCGCCTGCTCCGCCCGCCCGACGTCGGCAGCGAAGGGAAGGAGGTCGTCGACGAGGAGCAGGAGATGAAGTACGCCGTCGGCGTCGTCATCGACCGCGACATGTTCCCGGATCGCCTCTTCGCCCCGGCCAAGCGCACCGACCTGATGCCCGACGGCACCAACCCGGTCCTCGACAAGGAGCTGCGCAGCGAGATCTTCAGCCAGGGGACGCTCATGCTCCGCCTGGTCATCCAGGTCAGCATGTTCCTATCCATACCGTTGATGGCGATGTTCCTGTTCTGGAAGTCGGCGAACGCGAGCAGCTACGTCGCCTACGTCCTGACGTTCAACCTGCTCGTCGGCCCGGTCTTCTCCGCCGGCAGCATCACCCAGGAGCGCGAGCGGCAGACTCTGGCGCTGCTGCTGACGACCCTGCTGCGTCCCGGGCGGATCGTCTTCGCCAAGCTCCTGGCCGCGCTCCGGGTCTCGACCGTGTTGACGTTCCTGCTGACCGAGCAATTGTTGCTCGCGTATATCCTGGTCTGGGACCTCCGCTCGCACTTCGAGACGTTGTTCATCTTCCTGGCGATCATCGCCGAGACCTGCCTGCTGACGACGACGGTCGGCCTGCTCTGCTCGTCCCTGGCGCGGCGGACGTCGATCGCGATGATCTTTACGTACATGGCGCTGCTGGTCCTGTTCGCCGGGCCGCTGGGGCTGAACCGGTTCCTCCTGAACTTCGGCGGCGAGTCGGTCTCCGAGAGCCGGCTGGCCGCCTTGACGATCACGAGCCCGTACTCGGCCGCGCTCAGCGTCCCACTGCCGGCCTCGACGACGATCGAGGGGGCGAGCTTCGAGACCGGCGTGCCGACCGCGGCCGTCGCGCCGCCGATCCCCGGCCTCGGCATGCCCGTCTGGGAGGCGTTCCTGCTCGTCACCCCGCCGCTCTGCCTCGTCCTCAACGGCCTGACCTACCTCGCCTTCCGCTGGCGCTGGTGGCGTGCCGGCGCGGGTGCCTGAGCACCCGGGAATCGTCCCGTTCGACTTCGCCGTCGGGGAGAAGGGCGATGTCCGAGCCGATCACCCTCGTCGATTATGATCCCATCTGGCCCGAGATCTTCGAGGAATTGCGTGCGCCCTTGGTCGCGGCGGTCGGCGATCTCGTCGTGGCGGTCGAGCACATCGGCAGCACGGCAGTGCCGGGGCTCGCGGCCAAGCCGATCATCGACCTGGACCTGGTGGTCCCGTCCTCCGACGATCTCCCGGTCGCGATCGCTCGCCTCGCCGCCCTGGGCTATGCCCACCAAGGCGACCTGGGGGTCCCCGGCAGGGAAGCCTTCCTCCCTCCCTCCAGGGGGCCGAAACACCACCTCTACGCCTGCCCGTCCGACAGCGAGTCCCTTCGACGCCACATTGTCTTTCGCGATTACCTGTTGTCCCACCCCCAAGCGGCGGCGGGGTACGAGGCCGTGAAGAAGGCCGCCGCACTCCGTTTTCGTGAGGACCGGGTCGCCTACGTCGAGGCCAAGAGCCGGATTATCGAAGAGATCCTGCGTAAAGCCTCATCGGAGCCGTGAGGACGCCGGTTGACATAAATTTATTAAAATTAACCATATATATTTATGAATATTAATACGACGACGAGCCCCGACGAGCGAGCCCGACTGCTCGACGACGTCGACCGCTTCTGCCGCGCCCTGCGGCCGGTCGAGGACCGCTGCTACCTCGAACGCCGCTTCAACGATCAGCTTGTGCCGCTCGCCCGCGAGCACGGCCTGCTCGGCATGCACGTCCCGGCCGAGTACGGCGGCCGGGGGGCCGACGCGGCGACCTATGCCCTGGCCTTGGCCAGGATCGGCCACGAGGGGACAGGCGTCCGGACGTTCTTCTCCGGCCACTCGTCGATCGGCCAGGGGCCCATCCTCGCCGCCGGCAACGCCGAGCAGCGCGGCCGGCTCCTCCCCCCGACTTGCCGAGGCGAGCGGATCTGCGCCTTCGCCCTCACCGAGCCGCAGGCCGGCAGCGACCCGAAGTCCCTGCGGGCCACCTACCGTCTCGAAGGCGATTCCTACATCCTGAACGGCGAGAAGTACCTGATCTCCAATGGCACGATCGCCGACCTCGTCGTCACGTTCGCCCGGCCCGAAGGTGGCGGGAGGATCGGCGCGTTCGTCGTCGCGGCCGACGCGACCGGCTTCGAGGCGGAGGAGCTCGGCCCGAAGGTCGGCAACCCGACGGCCGACACGGCACGGATCGCCCTGAAGGATTGCCCCGTGCCGGTCGCCGACCGCCTCGGCGCCGAGGGGGACGGCCTCCGCGTGGCGATGGGGGCCCTCGTAGGCGGCCGGCTCAGCGTCGCGGCCGGCTGCCTCGGCGTGATCGAGGACTGCCTGGCCGAGGCGCTCGCGTTCGCGAAAGGCCGGCACCAGCACGGCAAGCCAATCGCGAAGCACCAGCTCGTCCAGGCCCACCTCGCCGAGATCGAGCTGGCCCGCGCAACGACCGAGTCGCTCGTCCTCCGCGCCGCCCAGGCCAAGGCCGCGGCCGAGTCCGACCCCTCGCTCCACGACACCGCCGACCACCTGGCCGCCCTGGCCAAATGGCACGCCGCCCGCGCCGCCTGCGATGCCGCCGACCGCGCCGTCCAGGTCTTCGGCGGCCGCGGCTTCCTCGAAGAGAATCGACCCGGCCGCCACTACCGCGACGCCCGCGTCTGCCGCCTCTACGAGGGGACCGATGAGATCCTCACCCTTAAGGTCGCCGCCAAGCTCCTCGGCAAGGAGTATGAAGCGTTCCAGTAAGACCATCCACGCACGGAACCGACCAGGGGGATTGACTCTCCAGACCGACCGGTCTATTATTGGGTCCAATATGCGGGGCCGGGACGACGAAGAGAGTCCAGGGGCATGGTGCGATGGGCCGGGAGACGACCAAGACGACGCTGCTCGAGGCGGGCAAGAAGCTCTTCCTGGAGAAGGGCTACAATCACGCCGGCATCGAGGCGATCTTGCAGGAGGCGGGCGTCCCGAAGGGTTCGTTCTACCACTTCTTCGAGAGCAAGGAGGACTTCGGGCTCCAGGTGATCGACCACTTCGCCTCGGCGTACGAGGTCGAGATCGAGCGGCACCTCGGGGATGAGGCGTTGAGCCCGCTCGATCGGCTGCGGGACTATTACGAGGTCAAGTGCGTCCGGCTCCAGTCGCAGGAATGCCGGGGGGGCTGCCTGGCGGGCAAGCTGAGCCAGGAGATGGCCGATCAGAGCGAGGCGTTCCGCGACCGGCTCGACACCGTCTTCCGCCGCTGGGTCGATCGGCACGCGGAGTGCCTCAAACAAGCGCAGGCGGCCGGGGAGCTCTCCCCGGACATCGACCCGCGGGAGCTGGCCGAATTCTGGCTCAGTAGCTGGCAGGGGGCCGTCCTCCGGGCCAAGACGATCCGCAGCACGGCCCCGCTCCGGACCTTCCTGAACGTCATGTTCCGGTCGGTCTTGCAGCCGGCCTGAGCCGTCGCCCCGCGACGATTTTGGCGGGAACAAACGGCCATCGCCGTCCGTATTATCAGGAGTAGACTGGTCGGTTCATCGCGCAGCGACGTCGGGAGGCGAGGGGCCTCGGACGCAGGGGAAAGGACGATGACGATGGATTTGCGAGACGCGACCCGCGAGACGACCCGACCGACCCGGCCGCGAGGCTCGACCGCGCTCGACGAGGTCGAGAAGGGCCGGATCTATCGTCAATGGCTCCAGGGGGCCACGGTCGACGTCCTCGCCGACCAGCTCGGCCGGTCGCGCGCCGCGATCACCCGCGTCGTCAACGAGCAACGCGCCCTGAGGCTGCTCGAGACGAAGCTCGAACACATGCATCATGCCAGCTTCGACGACCCCGCCGAGCGGGAGGCGATCCTTGGCCCGTTGCCCGCGTCCGACGGCCACGACGGCCGCATGGAACCTCCCTCGGGCCTGCCGCCCTACCTGGCGAGCCTGTATGAGGCGCCGCTGCTCACACGAGAGCAGGAGGCGCACCTGTTCCGCAAGATGAACTTCTTGAAGTACCAGGCCCAACTGCGCCGCGAGCGGCTCGATCCGGCCCGCGCCACGGCTGCCCAGATCGAGGCGATCGAGCGGTTGCAGGAGGAGGCGCTCGCGGTCAAGAACCAGATCATCAGCGCTAACCTCCGGCTCGTCGTCTCGATCGCCAAGCGACACCTGAAGCCGACCAACAACCTGTTCGAGCTGGTCAGCGACGGCAACATCTCCTTGATCCGCGCCGTCGAGAAGTTCGATTACGCGCGGGGCAACAAGTTCAGTACCTACGCCTCGTGGGCGATCATGCGGAACTTTGCCCGGACGATCCCGCGCGAGGACCACCGCCGCGACCGCTACGTCACCGGCAACGACGAGATGTTCGAGGCCGCCGCCGACGCCCGCGCCGACGAGCACGAGCAGGAGAGCGTCCACCAGCGGATGAAGGCCGCCGTGCAGCAGCTCCTCGACCGGCTCGACGACCGCGAGCAACGGATCATCATCAGCCGGTTCGGCATCGACGGCTCCGACGCGTTGACCCTCGAGCAGCTCGGCCGCGAGCTGGGGATCACCAAGGAACGCGTCCGGCAGCTCGAGACCCGCGCCCAGGAGAAGCTCCGCCGGCTCGCCGGCGCCGAGGTCCTCGACCTGGCCGAGGCGGTCTGATCGACAAAGCGGCCGGCCTCGACCCCCGTCAAGATGCCGCGGCGGCGGGGGCGAGGCCGGTCATCGTTTCGCTGATCTGCCAGAGCCGCCGCGCCGCCTCGGCGTCGAGGGCGCCGGCGGAGGGCTTGGCCTCCTTCTCCTTGTAGAAGTAGCGGCCCGAGACGCCTTCGACTCCGGGCGAGGTGGCCAGATAGATGACGGTCCGGGCCCCTTTCTCCGGCGGCAGGCCGAAGAGGCGGAAAAAGAACCGCGCCACGGCCGGCATCTTCGCGCCGAAGTTCGTCGCCACCAGGCCGGGATGGAGGGCGTTGGCCGTCACGCCCGTCCCCTCGAGCCGCCGCGCCAACTCCCTGGTGAAGAGGATGTTGGCCAGCTTCGAGTGGCCGTAGACGCGGAACGAGCCATACTTCTTCCGCGACGCCTGGAGGTCGTCGAAGTCGAGGGCCTTGACGATCGTGTGCGCGCCCGAGGCGACGTTGACGATCCGCGCCGGCGCGCTCGCCTTGATCGTGTCGAGCAGCAGATTCGTCAACAGGAAGTAGGCGAGGTGGTTCAGCGCCAAGGTCAGCTCGATCCCGTCGACGCTCTCGGTCCGGGTCGTGAAGGCCGCGCCGGCGTTGTTGATCAGGACGTGCAATCGGTCGTGTCGGCCCTGGAAGTCGCGGGCGAGGCGGCGGACCTCGGCCTGGGACGACAGGTCGGCCAGGAGGTACTCCACCGCCGAGTTGCCGGTCGTCTCGCGGATGCGGGCGGCGGTCCTCGCGGTCTTCTCCGCGTCGCGGCCGACGAGGACGACCGTCGCCCCCCGCGCGGCCAGCGCCTCGGCCGTCGCGCACCCGATGCCCGACGTGGCCCCGGTCACGAGGCAGACCTTCCCCTTCATCGACGATTCCACCTCGGCCATGATCGATCCCCTAGGAACCACTCGGCGGCGACCCGTCCTCGGGAGACAATACAACGGGAGGCACGACTTCGCCAATGCCGGAGCCGTTCCTGGCTGGTAGGATCGGGAGGGGAGGGATCGCGATGTTCGAAACGTTGCTCGGAGAGTTGGGGATCGGCGTCGTCAACGGCGGCGTCGTCGGCTGCCGATCGGCCGAGGAGGCCGGGGGGGTCGAGATCGAGTCGATCAACCCGGCGACCGGCCGGCCGATCGCGCGGGTCCGCACGGCAACGGCGGCCGATTACGATCGGGTCGTCGAGCGGGCCCGGTCCGCGTTCGAGGAATGGCGGCTCTGGCCGGCGCCCAGGCGTGGCGAGGTCGTCCGCCGGATCGGCCTGGCCCTCCGCGAGAAGAAGGAGGCCTTGGGCCGGCTCGTGACGCTCGAGGTGGGCAAGGTCCGCTCGGAAGGGCTGGGCGAGGTGCAAGAGATGATCGACATGTGCGACTTCGCCGTCGGCCTCTCGCGCCAGCTCCACGGCCTGACGATCGCCAGCGAGCGGCCGAGGCACCGGATGTTCGAGCAGTGGCACCCGCTCGGGCCGGTCGGGATCATCACCGCGTTCAACTTCCCGGTCGCCGTCTGGACCTGGAACGCGGCGCTCGCGGCCGTCTGCGGCGACACGATGGTCTGGAAGCCCTCGCCCGAGGCGCCGCTGTCGGCCGTGGCCGTCCAGCACATCGTCGACGGCGTCACGGCCGAATTCGGCCTCGACGGCGTCTTCAACCTCTGCGTCGGCGGCACCGAGATCGGCGAGCGGATGGCCGCCGACTGGCGACTCCCGTTGGTCTCGGCGACCGGCAGTTGCCGGATGGGCGCCCAGGTCGGCGCGGCCGTCGCCCGACGGCTCGGCCGGTCGCTGCTGGAACTGGGGGGCAACAATGGCGTCGTCGTGACGCCGACGGCGGACCTCGACCTCGCCCTCCGCGCGGTCGTCTTCGCCGCGGTCGGCACCGCCGGCCAGCGCTGCACGACCCTCCGGCGCCTCTTCCTGCACGAGTCGATCGCCGACGGCTTCGTCGCCCGACTGGCCCGCGCTTATTCGACCCTCCCGATCGGCGCCCCCTGGGACGACGGCGTGCTCGTCGGCCCGCTCATCAACGAGGGCGCCGTGTTGTCCATGTTGGCCGCGCTCGATGCAGCCCGCGCGCAGAGCGGCGAGGTCGTCTGCGGCGGGACGCGGGTCGATCGGCCGGGATTCTTCGTCACTCCCGCGATCGTCCGCGCCCGGGCGGAGATGCCGATCGTCGCGGAGGAGACCTTCGCGCCGATCCTCTTCGTGATGACGTATACCGACCTCGACGACGCGATCGCGCGGCACAATTCCGTCGCGCAAGGGCTCTCCTCGGCGATCTTCACCGACAGCCTGATCGAGGCCGAGCGGTTCCTGTCGGCGGACGGGTCGGACTGCGGGATCGCCAACGTCAACATCGGCACCTCGGGCGCCGAGATCGGCGGGGCCTTCGGCGGCGAGAAGGCCACCGGCGGGGGCCGCGAGGCCGGCTCCGACGCCTGGAAGGCCTACATGCGCCGCCAGACCTGCACCGTCAACCAGGGGCGCGACCTCCCGCTGGCCCAGGGGGTCCGCTTCGACTTCGACCTCGACGACGGGCTTGGTTCTCCGCTCGGCTTGGGTTAAGCTCAAGGGTGTCCGACCCTCCCCGCAACCCCACCCGACCCTCCGCCGGAGGCCCTCCCCGAATGGCGACGATCCCGCAGGAGCAGGCCGGCCGCTCCACGGGCGGCCGATGGTTCCGCCTCGAGCAGGTCGGCTGGGCCGGCTACCTCGGCATGCTCGAGATCCTCGACGGCCGCCGCTCGCCGCGCCTCATCTACCTCGACGGGGATCTGACGCTGATGTCGCCGACGAGCATCGAGCACGAGCGTTTATCCGACAGGCTCAGTGACTCGGTGAAGGTCATCATCGAGGTCTTCCAGATCCCTTGCTACGCGACCCGCGAGGCAACCTACAAGCGACGTGGGCTTGATGCCGGGATCCAGGGCGACGTGACCTTTTATCTCCATGAGAACGTCGCCCGCATCCGGGGCAAGAAGCGGATCGACCTGCGGACCGATCCGCCCCCCGACCTCGCGATCGAGGCCGTCGTCACCCACCGGGCGACCGAGGCGGTCAGGACCTGGCGTCGACTCCACGTGCCCGAGATATGGGTCGCGGACGCGGCCGGCCTCGGGTTCCTGGTGCGTGGACCGCGAGGCCGTTACTCCACGAGCGAGACCAGCCGGGCCTTCCCGTTCCTGTCGGCCGCCGAGCTCTTCGACCAGATCAAACTTCACCTGGATTCCGACGACCAAATCTGGCTCGCCGGCTTCCGCCAGTGGGTCCAGGCCATGCTCGCCCCCCGGCGCGCGGGCGGTTGAATCCGAGGAGGGCGGTCGATGTCCATCGCGATCGAGTCGAACGCCGCAACGGATCGCTGGACCCCCCTGTCAGGGGTCGGCTGGGCGGGGTTTCAGCACGCGAAGGCCCTCGTCGGCGACGGGCCGGTGCGGATCACGTACGTCGACGGAGACCTGCTTCTCATGAGCCCCGGTGTCTTGCAGGAAGGGTATGAGGACGCACTCAGAGACGTGGTCAAGGCCGTCACCCGCGGCTTGATGATCGAGGCGCGTACGATCGGGTCCGCCCTCTGGGAGCGGGTCGGCATGGATGCCGGCAAGATGCCGGACGTCGCCTTCTATCTCGCGAACGCGCCACGAGTCGAGGGTCGTGAAATCGACGTCGACACCGACCCAGTTCCCGATCTGGTCATCGAGGTCGAGGTCGGTCACCCACCACAACTCGCCCTTCGAGCCTACGCGCGCATCGGAGTGCCGGAGGTCTGGCACTTCCGCCACCGACCGCCAGGTCCGGCGACATTGCGATTCCTCCGACTCGACGAGGGGCGCTGGACCGAAGTCGAGACGAGCCCGAACTTGCCGATGCTCGAACGGGAACGAGTCCTCGCGATCGTGATGCAGGCCGCGGTGCTCGGCGAGCTCCAGAGGGCTCGGTTGCTCGATCGCTGGGTCCGCGATGAGCTGAGGCCCCGACGACGGCCAAGGCGCCGCAAGGGAGACCAGGCATGATCGGTCGAACGGCCTTGATCCTCATGATGCTGGGCTCGCTCGCCCGGGCCGAGGGGCCGGACGCGGAGGGGACGGCGTTCTTCGAGGCGAAGGTCCGGCCGATCCTGGCGGAGCGGTGTTATAACTGCCATTCGAGCCGCGCGAAGAAGGTGCGCGGCGGGCTCTTGCTCGATACGAAGGCGGGCTGGACGACCGGCGGCGATTCGGGGCCGGCGATCGTGCCCGGCAAGCCGGAGGAGAGCCTACTCGTCAAGGCGATCCGCTACGACGACCCCGCGCTCCAGATGCCGCCGAAGGCCAGGCTCGACGCCGCCGAGGTCGCGACCCTGACCGACTGGGTCCGCCGCGGCGCGCCCGATCCGCGCGCCGACGGGGCCCGGGCCGCGAAGAAGCCGATCGACATCGAAGCGGCGCGAAACGGATGGGCATTCCGCCCGTTGAAGGCCGTCGCGCCGCCGAGGGTGCGCGATGAGACGTGGTGCCGGTCGCCCATCGACCGCTTCATCCTCTCGTTCCTTGAGGCGAAAGGTATCGCCCCGAGCGAGTCGGCCGGCCGCCGCGCCTTGATCCGAAGGGCGTACCTCGACGTGACAGGATTGCCGCCGACTCCGGAAGAAGTCGAGGCGTTCGTCGATGACAAGTCCCCGAACGCCTTCGAAATCGTCGTCGACCGCCTCCTCGACAGCCCCCATTACGGCGAGCGCTGGGCGCGACACTGGCTCGACCTGGCGCGGTTCGCCGAGAGCCACGGCTTCGAGCACGACTACGACCGGCCGACGGCGTACCACTACCGCGACTTCGTCATCGAGGCGCTGAACCGCGACCTGCCGTACGACACCTTCGTCCAGCGGCAGCTCGCCGGGGACGAGCTCGCCCCCGACGACAACCTGGCGCTCAAGGCGACCGGCTTCCTCGCCGCGGGGGTCCACAGCACTCAGATCACCGCCAATCAGGTCGAGAAGGAGCGCTACGACGAGCTCGACGACATCCTCCAGACCACCGGCACCGCCTTCCTCGGCCTCACGATCGGCTGCGCCCGCTGCCACGACCACAAGTTCGACCCGATCCCTCAGCGCGACTATTACCGACTCCTCTCCACCTTCACCACGACCGTCCGGACCGAGGTCGACCTCGTCGCCGACCCGAAGGGCTTCGCCAGGGCGAAGGAGAAGTACGAGAAGGAACACGCCCCCTACGTCGCGGCTTTGGAGGCGTTCGAGAAGGACCGACTCCCATCGCGGCTCGAAGCGTGGGAGGAGGGCCGATCGACGAGCCACGAGCCCCCGCGCTGGGTGGCGCTCGAGCCGATCGAGATGAAGTCGGCCGGCGGCGCGACGTTCAAGGAGCTCGACGACAACGCGCTGGAGGTCGGCGGCACGAATGCGGAATTCGACACGTATACGATCGTCACCGCCTGCGACTTGCCCGAGATCACCGCGGTGCGCGTCGAGGCATTGGCCGACCCGAGGCTCGTCAAGGGGGGGCCGGGTCGGGCACCGAACGGCAACTTCGACCTGACCGACCTGAAGCTGACGATCGGCCCGCGCTACGGCATCGGCGCGAAGACCGAGGCGCACCTGATCAATCCCAAGGCCAGCTTCGAGCAGGCCGGCCTGCCGGTCGCCGCGGCGATCGACGACGACCCGAAGTCGGGCTGGGCGATCGACCCGCAGTTCGGCCGCGACCACGCCGCGGCCTTCGAGCTGGGCAACGACGTCCGCAACGACGCCGGCGCGACGTTGACGTTCCGGCTCGACTTCCGCGGCAACACCGGCCACAACATCGGCCGACTGCGGTTCTCGGCGACCTCCTCGCCGCGACCCGTCGGCCTCGACGACGACGGCATCCCCGCCGCCATCCGGCCGACCCTCGCGACGAATCGCGACCGGCGCGACGACAAGCAAACGGCCGCGCTGCTCGCGTGGTACAGGACGATCGACGTCGAGTGGCGGGCGCTCAAGAAGGCCCTCGACGACCACGCGAAGACCGCGCCGAAGTCCGAGGGGGTCAAGGCGCTGATCAGCTCGGAGGGGCTGCCCGCGGTCCGCCTGCACACGCAAGGGTCCGACTTCCTCGAGAAGACCCACTTCCTCCGCCGCGGCGACCCGAACCAGAAGATGGGCGAGGCGTCGCAGGCGTTCTTGCAAGTGCTCACAACAGCATCCGACGCCGAGAAGCACTGGCAGGTCGCCCCGCCGCCCGGCTGGCGGACGTCTTATCGCAGGCTCGCCTTGGCTCGCTGGCTCACCGACGCGGACGAGGGGGCCGGCGCCCTGCTGGCGCGGGTGATCGTCAACCGGCTCTGGCAGCACCACTTCGGCAGCGGGATCGTCGCGACGCCGAGCGACTTCGGCGCGCAGGGCGAGAAGCCGTCGCACCCGGACCTGCTCGAATGGCTGGCCACCGACCTCGTCCAGGGGGGCTGGCGGCTCAAGCCGATCCACAAGCGAATCCTGCTCAGTGCCGCGTATCAGCAATCTTCAAGAATCGACCCGAGCAAGGCCTCGATCGACCCGGACGATCGGCTCCTCTGGCGATACCCCCGGCGTCGCCTGGAGGCGGAGGCGATCCGCGACGCGATGCTGGCCGTCTCGGGCCGGCTCGACCCGAGGATGTTCGGCCCCGGCACGCTCGACGAACGGCAGCGGCGTCGGAGCATCTACTTCACCGTGAAGCGGTCGAAGCTCATCCCGATGATGACGCTCTTCGACGCGCCCGACGCCCTCTCCGGCGTCGGCGCGCGGCCGGCGACGACCGTGGCGCCGCAGGCGCTGATGCTCATGAACAGCCCGATCGTCCGCGACTGGGCCGTCGGCTTCGCCCGCCGGATCGCGCCGAAGCCGGGCGGATCGCTCGAGGACTCCGTACGGTCCGCGTACCGGATCGCCCTCGCCCGGCCGCCGAGCGACGACGAGCTGCGCGACGCCCTCGGCTTCCTCGCCGAGCAGGCGAACCTGCATCGCGAGGCCGGGCAGGGAGACGGCCAGGCGGCGGCACTGGCCGACTTCTGCCAGGCGATCCTGGGCCTCAACGAGTTCATCGAGGTCGAGTGACGAGGTCAAAGCATGTCGCACCATCCGACCGCATTCGCCACGCCCGCGCCGATGTTCCCCTCGCGACGGGCCTTCCTCCGTCGCACCGGCGGCGGCGCGGGGATGCTCGCCCTGGCGGCGTTGCTCGACGGCCAGGGACTTCTCGCCCCGGCCGCGAAGGCCGACGACGGTCGCGCGCTCGACCCGATGGCGCCGCGACCGGGGCATTTCGCCTCGAAGGCGCGGTCGGTCATCTGGCTCTTCCTGAACGGCGGCCCGAGCCAGGTCGACACGTGGGACCACAAGCCCGAACTCGAGAAATGGGACGGCAAGGAGCTGCCCGGCTTCGACAAGAACACCGGGTTCTTCACCGACCAGGTCGGCCCGCTGATGAAGTCACCCTTCAAGTTTGCCCGGCACGGTGAGTCGGGGGCGTGGGCCTCGGAGATCTTCCCGAACCTGGCGCGGCACGTGGACGAGATGGCCTTCATCCACTCGTGTTTCACGGAGACGAATAACCATTCGCCCGCGCTCTTCGAGATCAACACGGGGATGAGCAGGATGGGCTTCCCGTGCGTCGGGGCGTGGGTGACGTACGGCCTCGGGTCGGAGAGCCGTGACCTGCCGGGCTTCGTGGTGATGTACGACACGCTCGGCCGCGGCCTGCCGAAGGGGCACTCGCAGAACTGGGGCGCCGGCTTCCTGCCGGGCGTGTATCAGGGGACGGCCCTCAACGCCCAGGGGGCGCCGATCGACAACCTCGAACGCCTCCCCGAGACCACCGACGCCGCCCAGCGGGGGCAGCTCGCGCTGCTCCAGAAGCTCAATCGCCGCGACCTGGCGCGGCACCCGGACGAGGCCGCTCTGGCCGCGCGGATCGAGTCGTTCGAGCTGGCCTACCGGATGCAGATGGCCGCGCCCGAGGCGCTCGACGTCGGTCGCGAGTCGGCGGCGACGAAGGCGCTCTACGGACTTGATGACAAGAAGTGCGGCCACTTCGCCCGGCAATGCTTGATCGCGCGCCGGCTGGTCGAGCGCGGGGTCCGGTTCGTGCAGATCTACAGCGGCGGCATGGAGAACGAGCGGAGCTGGGACGGCCACCAGGACATCGTCAAGAACCACGGCGGCTTCGCGCTCGAGACCGACCGGCCGATCGCGGCCCTGCTCGCCGACCTGAAGGCCCGCGGCCTGCTCGACTCGACGCTCGTGCTTTGCAACGGCGAGTTCGGTCGCCTGCCCATCGTCCAGAAAGGGGGGACCGGGCGCGACCACAACCCCCACGCCTTCACGACATGGATGGCCGGCGCCGGCGTCCAGGGCGGCGTCCACCACGGCGCCACCGACGAGTTCGGCCACAAGGCCGTCGCCGACCGCGTCAGCGTCAACGACCTGCACGCGACCGTCCTGCACCTGCTCGGCATCGACCACACCCGCCTGACCTACCGCTTCAACGGCCGCGACTACCGCCTGACCGACGTGGCCGGCAAGGTGGTGACCCCGGTCCTCGCCTGAGCCGCTCGGGATGATTCGGTGGTTCGAAGGGGACAGGCGCCTCGAAGACTCGGGGCCAGTTCGGGCCCTGGCCAGAAGCCCCCGGACGGGGTCGAACGTCGCTCTCAAGTCGGAGCCCCACGTGGAGGGCGGAGGACGGGATTCCCGCGGACCGGGGCCACGCGGAGACCCACGGGCGAACCGGGGCCGCGTGGCTCGTGTCCGACCCGTGTTCGGGGGAGCCGGGCGAGGCCACGGCTCATGGAGTCGATGCCCACTCGGGACCTCCCGGCCGACGATGGCTTCGCCGATGGGGCCGTCCCGGGGGAACGGCCTCAAACTTCCATGGCGGCCCTATGTGCCGATCATCCGGCGGGATGCATGTCGACGAGGTGAGCACAAGCGCGACGCTCGTGCGCCGGCTGCTCGCCGCGCAGTTCCCGCGGTGGGCGGGCCTCGACATCGAGCCGGTCCGGTCCGCGGGCACGGACAACGCGCTCTATCGACTCGGCGATACCATGGCCGTACGACTCCCCCGCGTCCCTGATGCCGCCGGACAGGTGGACAAGGAACACCGGTGGCTGCCGAGGCTCGCCCCGTCCCTGCCGCTCGCCGTCCCGATCCCGGTCGCGAAGGGTCGACCCGGGGAGGGCTATCCCTGGGATTGGTCGGTCTACCGGTGGCTCGAAGGCGAGGACACCTCCACCGGGCGGATCGCCGATCTACGCCAGGTGTCGCGCGACCTGGCGGGGTTTGTCGCTGCCCTGCAACGGATCGATGCCGCGGGCGGGCCGCCACCGGAGCGGCACAACTCCTCACGCGGCGTCCCGCTGTCGATGCGGGACGCGCCCACCCGCGACGCGATCGCGGCCCTGCGAGGCACCCTCGAGGGCGACGCGGCGACCGCGGCGTGGGATGCAGCCCTGAGGGCCCCGGCGTGGCACGGCCCGCCCGTCTGGATCCATGGGGACCTCCATCCCGCGAACCTGCTGGCCGCCGGGGGGCGGCTCAGCGCGGTCATCGACTTCGGGTGCCTGGGGGTGGGCGACCCGGCGTGCGACGTGATGGCCGCGTGGACCGTCCTCTCCGCCGAGACCCGGGAGGGATTCCGCGCGGCGTTGACGGTGGATGATTCGACCTGGGCGCGAGGCCGGGGCTGGGCATTGTCCTTCGGGCTGATCGCACTCCCGTACTATCGGGGCACCAACCCGGTGCTCGCCGGAATCGCCCGGCGCACGATCGACGAAGCGCTCGCCGGCTAGCTCCGGAGGGGTTGTCCCCCGTCTTCGGATCGCGATCTTACACGACAGGCCGAGGGGCGAGATCGCGCCCCGAAAGCTCGGTAGGGCCGCACGAGCGTGCCTAAGCAGGTCCGCAGTAGTTTTTTCACGGCCCATCCGTTGCGT
The DNA here is from genome assembly GCA_035551935.1 of Isosphaeraceae bacterium. GTDB lineage: Bacteria > Planctomycetota > Planctomycetia > Isosphaerales > Isosphaeraceae > DASZMJ01. The sequence continues at coordinate 94 of DASZMJ010000100.1, read as the reverse complement.
GCCCGATCTTTCGGAGGCACGCCATGGAACGACTCAAGCTCAACGGCTGGCAGCGGCGCCGCTTGTGGCGCCAGTCGGGGTCGACCCGTGACGT
>DASZMJ010000099.1:0-12504 GCA_035551935.1 Isosphaeraceae bacterium | reverse complement strand
GTCGCGGACTCGACGCACCCTACTCGACTCGGTGAGATCAAGAACGGGATGCGGTTCGCCATCCTACCGCAACGGCCGGAGGAAGCAGCGGGGGAGGAAGGTGAGCTTGCCCCTGGAGTCGCCGTCGAGGACGGTGACGGTGACCGGGCGCGAGTCCACATACGGCCCACGCCCGTCGGCATACAACAGGTGTGTGGAGACGGCCCGCTGGTCTTCCACCACCCGGACCCGCGCCCGGTTCGGGAGCAGGACGGTGGAACCGTCGTCGAGGTAGGCGTAGAAGCCGTTGCTCCCGGCGATCTCGAGCATGGCCTGCTTGCCCTCGACGAGCCGGACCGTGAACGGGTCGATCCTCCGGCGGAGGAACGCTTCGACCCCGACCCCGGGCAGGACGAAGAAGACCAGGAGCCACACGACCGCCGTCCGCACCGGGCGCCCGGGCCGACGGGCGAACCGCTCGAACGCGATGCGGACCCGGAGCCAGCGCGTCAGCAGACCCACCGCCGTCGCGACCGCGGCGAGCGGCGCGGTGACGAGGAGGGGCAGGATCACGAACTCCTCCGCGGACGTGTACGACTCGCTCGCGAGCAGGTCCACGCCGAGCGGCTTGCCGATCGCCTCGCCGGTCCGGTCAAGCAACGGTTCCACGATGCCGACGAGGCGATCCGGCCGCGCGTACGCGACCGCGACGAACGACGCCAGAGCGAGCCAGCCGGCGATCTCGAACCCGACCCAGAACGAGTGCCATCGCCCGCGCAGGCCGAGCAGGAGGCCGACGGCCAGGACTGTCGCCATCGGCAAGGTGATGACGACGATCGCGAGCAGCCACTCCGCCTGGTCCCCCCGCGCGGCGATCGACCGCACGATCGCGCAGTCGATCGCCGCGACGACCACCGCCAGCAACACACCCCGGATCGTGATCCCACGGAGCTTCATCGTGCAATCCCTCCCTGAAGATGACTGACCGACCGTCACTTTCGGGGCGGCGCCGTCGGGGCCCCGGCCGTCGGCCCAGACTTCGTAGCAGGCACGCTCCGCGTGCCGTCCGCCCGAACACCAAGTTCTTGGGTCATGGCGGACGGCACGCGGAGCGTGCCTGCTACGGGGAAGAGTGACGGTCGGTCAGCTGAAGATGATGGGACGGTCCATCGGCGGGGATCATAACCCGGAGGAGAGGCGGAGGCGAAGAGGGATTCACCACAAAGGCACAAAAGGCACAAATAAAGAATAATTGTAAGAATTTTGATTTTTCTTCCTTTGTGCCTTTGTGGTGAATCCCTCTTCGCCTCCGTTGACACCGCGCCCCCGCACACGCTCAGATCGCGAGGATCGACGGGATGGGACTTCAAAAGGGGTGATCGGGATGGGCGCGACGGCGTGGCGGGGGTGGCTGGGGGTGGTCGTGCTGCTCGGGGTCGGGGCGCGGCTGGCGGTGATGGTGCCGGCGCCGAGGAAGCCGCTCGACGACCCGGAGAATGACCCGGACAATTATCGGCGGATCGCCCGGTCGCTCCGCAACGGCGAGGGGTTCGCGCTCAACGGCAAGCTCACGGCGTATCGGCCGCCGCTCTATGCGCTGTTGCTCGTGCCGGCCGACGCGTCGAGGAATCCCGAATCGCCGGGGGGGGTCTGGAGGCTCCACTTGATGCTGGGAGGGGCGACGATCGCGTTCACGGGGCTCACCGCGCGGAGATGGGGGCTGTCGTGGGAGCGGGCGATCCTCGCGGCGGCGCTGGTGGCGTTCGACCCGGTGCTCGTCGTCCAGAGCAAGACGGCGATGACGGAGACGCTCTCGGCGGCATTGGTCGCGATGACGCTGGCGGCGCTGGCGGATCGGGAGGGGTTGAAGGTCCGGGACGCGGTCCTCGGCGGATTGGGGTTCGGGCTGCTCGGGCTCTGCCGGCCGAGCGTGTTGCCGTCGGCGGCGCTGGTGATCGTGGCCGAGGTGGTGACGGGGCAGGGGGGGTGGTCGCGAAGGATCGGGAGGGCGGCGATCGTCGGCGTGGTCGTCGTGGCGACGATGAGCCCGTGGGCGTATCGGAACTGGAGGCTGTTCGGCGAGCCGGTCTGGTCATCGACGCACGGCGGTTACACGCTGGCGATGGCGAACAATCCGGTCTATTACCGCGAGATCCTCGACGGCCCGCCGGGGGCGGTTTGGGGGGGACAGACCCTCTGGGAGTGGCGTCGCGACATCACGCTGTTGACGATGGGCCTCTCCGAGCCCGAGGCGAACCGGCGGCTCAGCGCCGAAGGGTGGCGGATGCTCCGCGAGCGGCCGGGGACGTTCTGCCGGGCCTCGATCGCGCGGCTGGGCAAGTTCTGGGCGGTGGCGCCGTCGGAGTCGGTGTATCCTCTCGGGTTCCGGATCGCGACGGCCTTGTGGACGGTCCCGTTCTGGATCGCGTTGGTGGTCGCCTTGCTGCAACGCGAGTCCTGGCGATGGCCTCGGGTGGGGGCGATCGCGATGATCGCGGGCCTGTCGGCTGTGCATGCCATCTACTGGACCGACCTCCGAATGCGGGCGCCGATCGTGCCCGCCCTGGCGTTGCTGGCGGCCTCGGCGCGACGGCCCGGCCGGATCCTCGATCTCCCGTAGGGTAGGGCTCGCCCTGCCTCCTCGATCCTGAGCCTCAGGAGGCAGGGCGAGCCCTGCCCTACGAGGAGAAGGGGCGCGACAACCGATCGAGGAATGCTCTATGATGTCCTGGGAGAGGACACGATTTCGCGAGGATGCCGACGATGGCCGAGCCGACGACACAGACCGACGACGCGCGCGAGGTGGAGGTGTTGGAGACGCGGGCGGCCTCCCTGGCGACGATGGGGCCCGACGAGGCGCCGGTGACGATCGTGCCGACGGACCTGACGACGGCCTTCGGCCTGGCGCTCGGCGAGCGGCCGCCCGTCGCCTTCGAGGCGGGCCGGACCGTCGGCGGCGGCACGATCGCGCGGTACGAGGTGGCCGGCGAGCTCGGCCGCGGGGGGATGGGGGCGGTCCTCGTCGGCCGCGACGCCGACCTCGGCCGCGAGCTGGCCGTCAAGGTCCTGCTCGACGAGCTGCGCGGCGACGAGGGGCTCGTCCGTCGGTTCGTCGAGGAGGCGCAGATCGCCGGCCAGTTGCAGCATCCCGGCGTCGTGCCGGTCTACGAGCTGGGGCGGTTCGACGACCGCCGCCCTTACTTCACGATGAAGCTCGTCCGCGGCCGGACCTTCCGCGACCTGCTCGCGGAGCGCCCCGACCCGGCGCACGACCTGACGCGGATGCTCGGCATCTTCACCCAGGTCTGCCAGACCGTGGCCTACGCGCACGCCCGCGGGGTCATCCACCGCGACCTGAAGCCGGCCAACATCATGGTGGGCGGCTTCGGCGAGGTCCTGGTGATGGACTGGGGCCTCGCCAAGGTCTTGAAGCGCGAGGGAGAAGCGGGCGCGACGACGACTCCCTCGGCGCCGGACGGCTCGGGCGTCGAGATGGCGCCGCCGCAGACGGCGCGGTCGGGGTCGCGGGCGGACGAGTCGCGGGCCGGCAGCGTGCTCGGCACGCCGGCGTACATGGCCCCCGAGCAGGCGCGCGGGGCGCTCGACGAGGTCGACGAGCGGTCCGACGTCTTCGGCCTCGGGGCGATCCTTTGCGAGGTCCTCACCGGCCGGCCGCCGTTCCTCGGTCGGTCGGCGAGCGAGGTCTTGCAGAAGGCCGCGCAAGGCGACCTGGCCGACGCCCTGGCCCGGCTCGACGCCTGCGGCGCCGACGCCGAATTGCTCGCCATGGCCCGCGATTGCCTCGCCCCCTCCCGCGACGCCCGCCCGCGCGACGCCCGCGCGGTCGCGTCGCGGATCACGGAATTCGGCGAGAGCGTCCGCGAGCGGCTCCGCCAGGCCGAGATCGAGGGGGCCGCGGCGCGGGCGCGGGCCGACGAGGAGGCGAAGCGGCGTCGGCTGTCGCTGGTCCTCGCGGCGACCGTCTTCACCCTGATCGTGAGCGTCGGCGGCGGGACCGCCTTCCTCCTCAACCTCCGCCAGCGGCGGCAGAATCAGCTCGAGCTGGCCCTCAAGGAGGCCGAGGTCCTCCGCGACCAGGCCGCGGCCGACCCCTCCGGGGGCCTGGAGAAGTGGCGCGACGCCCGGGGGTCGCTCGAGCACGCCGACGACCTCCTGGCCGCCATGTTCATCACCTCCCCGGCGCGGGGCCGCCTCGACGCGCTGGAGCGGCAGATCGAGGCCGGCGAGCGTCGGGCCGTGGCGGACAAGGCGCTCATCGAACGGATCGAGGAGGTCCGGGCGCGGCACGACGGGGACCAGGAGGCCGAGGCCGACGCCGACTTCGGTCGCGCGTTCGCCGCCGCGGGCCTGGACCTCGACCGCCAGGGGGCCGAGGCCGTCGGCCGCGTCCTGGCACGGCGGCCGAAGGTCGTGGCGACGGCCGCCGCCGCGGCGCTGGTCGAGTGGGCGATCGATCGCCGCGGCGCCGGCCGGCCCGAGGCCGACTGGCATCGGCCGATCGAGGCGGCCCGCCGCGCCGACCCCGACCCCTGGCGCGACGAGCTCCTGATCGCCTACGAGCGCGACGACCTCGCCGCCCTCCGCCGCCTGGCCGCCGACCCGAGGCTCGCGTCGCAGCCGCCGGCCAGCCTCTGGCTGCTCGGGTGGGGCCTGCACATGCTCGGCGACAGCGACCTCGCCCTCGCCAAGCTCCGCGAAGGGCGCCGGCGGTTCCCCGACGATTACTGGCTCTGCGACACCCTCGGCGAGGTCTTCATGGAGCTGAAGCCCTCCCGCGACGCCGAGGCGGTGCCCCACCTGACCGCCGCGGTCGCCCTGCGGCCGAAGTCGGCCGCGGCGCACTACAACCTCGCGGCGGCCTTGTACAACGCGGGCAGGGGGGACGAGTCGGCCGACGAATACGTCGAGGCGATCCGGCTCCGCCCCGACGAGCCCGAGGCGCACCGCAACCTCGCCGAGATCCGCTGGGGACAGGGTCGGTTCGCCGACGCCGCCGTCGAGTACGCCGCCGCGGCCCGCCTCCGGCCCGGCGACGCGAAGGCCCACCTGGGGCTCGGCCTGTCCTTGACGGACCTCGGCCGCCTCGACGAGGCGAACGACCCGCTCCGACGCGCGGTGAAGCTCGACCCCAAGGACCCGTTCGCCCAGTATCATCTCGCCCGGAACGCCAGCCTGCGCGGCGACTTCGCGACCGGCCTCGACGCGGGCGCGCGGGTCCGGGCGCTGGCGCCGGTCGGGTCGCCGGTCGGCAACGCCGCGAACCGGCTGATCGACCGGATCAAACGCCTGCAAGCCGTCGAGCCGAAGCTGCCGGCGGTGCTCCGCGGCGACGCGCGGCCGGCGTCGCCGGTCGAGGGGGTCGACCTCGCCCGCCTGGCCCTGATCCGGCACCGGCCGCGGGCGGCGGCGAAGCTGTACGAGTCGGCCTTCGCGGCCGACCCCAAGCTCCTCGAGGACCTCGCGGCCTATCATCGCCACGACGCGGCCTGCGCCGCCGCCATGACCGGCCTCGGCCGCGGCGACGACGCGGCCGAGGCCGATCCCGAGTCCCGCGCCGCGTTGCGGTCCGAGGCGCTGGGCTGGCTCCGCGACGAGCTGGCCGCGTGGAGTCGGCGACCGGCCGCCGAGACGGCCGAGGTCGTGTCGCGGCTGCGCCAACTCCGGCTCGACCCGGACCTCGCCGGCCTCCGCGATCCGGACGCGCTGGAGCGGCTCCCCGAGGCGGAGCGCGCGGCGTGGCGGCGGTTCTGGGACGACGTCGACGGGGCCGCCCGCCGCCGCGCCGGGGTTCCGAATCCGACCGGCGCGACGGGGTCGGGGAAAAACGGAAAATCGTGAAAAAAAAGTCGTTTTTCCGCTGTGCAAACGCGGGGGAAACGTTAGGCTTAGAGCAGCCGCTTCCGGCGGGTTCTCTTTAGCCGTCTCGACGCTAGCCTCGCCAGAAACGCAGGTCCCGCAGTTTTGCAGAGGATTCGCTCGTGTCCAAGAAGCTCTATGTCGGCAACCTGACCTACGACACCACCGAGGACAACTTGGTGGAGCTGTTCAGCAGCTATGGCGAGGTCCTCTCGGCCCAGATCATCATCGACCGCGACACGAACCGCTCCAAGGGGTTCGGCTTCGTCGAGATGGCCGATGGTCAGCAGGCCGACGAGGCGGCCAACGGCCTGAACGGCCAGGACTACAAGGGCCGCAACCTGACCGTCAACGAGGCCCGCCCGCGCGAGCCGCGTTCCGGCGGCGGTGGCGGCGGCTACGGCGGCGGCGGCGGCGGTGGCCGTCGCGGCGGCGGCGGCGGCTACGGCGGTGGCAGCGGCGGCTACGGCGGCGGCGGCGGCTACGGCGGTGGCGGCGGCGGCTACGGCGGCGGTGGCGGCGGCTACGGCGGCGGCGGTGGCCGTCGCGGCGGCGGCAGCGGCGGCAGCGGCGGCAGCGGCGGCGGCTACGGCGGCCGCTATTGAGCTGAGTCGAGCCGAACCGACTCCGGCACGCGGCCGGAGGCCCTCCTGAAAATCCCACGAGCGCCCGCGCCGGCAAGCCGGTCGGGAACCCACAGACGACCCCGCAGGCCCGTCGGCGTCACGACGGGCCGGCGGGGATCGTATCGTCTCGGGGCTCCCCGAAACCGTACCGGGCTAGGCCCGCTCGCATCGGGATGCTAGACTTTGTTCGGGCGGGGCGCCCGCGGCGCCCCGCGCGTGTCCCTCTCCCGCACACTCCGATCCCAACGGCCCCGGGACGCCGACCATGGCCGACTTCGACGCCGAGACGCTGGCCGAGCAGGCTTTGCTCATCGGCCTGATCTCCCGCGAACAGGTCCGCGAGGCGATGCGCGAGGCCGACAACGGCACGTTCGAGGCCCTCACCCGCGTGCTCCTGCGCAAGCAATTGCTGACGAGCTGGCAGCTCGATCGGCTGATGAAAGGGGAGACCGGCGGCTTCTTCTTCGGCGGCGCCAAGGTCCTCTTCCACATCGCCGAGGGGACCTTCGCCCGCGTCTACCGCGGCCGCAAGATGCCCGGCAACCAGTCGGTCGCCGTCAAGGTCCTCCGCAAGCGGTTCATCTCCGACGCCGCCGCCGTCGACCGCTTCAACCAGGAGGCCGAGGCCGGCCTCAAGCTCGTCCACCCCAACATCGTCCGGATCTACGAGTACGGCGAGCAGGACCGTCAGCATTACATGACGATGGAGTACGTCGAGGGCTCGAACCTCCGCGACTTCCTCAAGATCCGCAACCGGCTGACGGTCCACGAGGCGTTGCCGATGATGACCGGCCTGGCGCAGGGCCTGAAGCACTCGATCGACCAGGGGATCACCCACCGCGACATCAAGGGGACGAACATCCTGATCGCCTCCAACGGCACGGCGAAGCTCGTCGACTTCGGCCTGGCGACGATCGAGGGCGAGGAGAAGAAGATGGCCGCGGCGCACGGCCAGCGGACCGTCGACTACTCGGCGCTGGAGCGCACCTGCGGCAGCGCCAAGGGGGACCCGCGGTCCGACATCTTCTTCCTCGGCTGCGTGTTCTATCAGATGCTCACCGGCCAGCTCCCCTTGCCCGAGGTCGAGAGCAAGGACCCGCTGGCCAAGATGCTCAAGCGGAGCTTCGGCGCCATCCGGCCCCTGGCCGAGCAGCGGCACGCGCCCCCGCCGGGCCTGACGGCGATCATCGACAAGATGATGCGGATCGACCTGAAGGCCCGCTACCAGACGATGGAGGAGGTCGTCCGCGAGCTCGAGGCCTACCAGGCCGATCAACTGGCGCCCGCCCCGGTGCCGGCGCCGTCGCGCCCCCGGCCCCGCCCCGAGGCCGTCGCCGCCGCCCGGCCGGCCGCGGCGCCGGCGGCCGGGCCGGCCGACGAGGCCCCGGACGACGACGCCTTCGACGAGAAGCCGATGGCCGGCAAGACCATCCTCTGCGTCGAGTCGCAGCCGCCGATCCAGGACGCCTTCCGCAAGGCCCTGGCCCGGCTGGGATTCCGCGTCATCCTCATCGGCGACCCCGACCGCGCCGCCGAACGCTACCGCGAGTCGCCCCCCGACGTCGTCATCTACGACACCGACGGCCTCGGCAGCGACCCGTTGCACGCCCTCCTCGACATGCACGAGAAGGCCCACGAGGACGGCAACGAACTCGCCGCCCTCGTCCTGCTCGGCCCCCGCCAGGGCATCCTCGCCGACCGCCTCCCCGAGGACGACCGCCTCATCGTCCTGACCAAGCCCGTCAAGATGAAGGACGTCCAGGACGCCCTCTCGATGCTCGTGCCGGTGGCATAGGGCGCACGGGCCGCGGTCGAGCGGCTGTGGCAGGAACTGGCGCTGAGGCCCGACCTCCTCGAGGAGGATCCCGAAGTCCGAACGCATCTCCCCAACGCGCAGAGGAATCTCGAAGGCACCGATATCGTCCGCCACTTCGCCGCTGTGGTGAACCGGTCGGCACGGCACGGTCATTCCGGCTTGCGGCCGGGGACCTTCAGGCCCATGGCGTTCATGAGCATCTGGAGGTCCTGCCAGGTGTCCTTCTTGGCGGCGGGGTTGCGGAGCAGGTAGGCGGGATGCCAGGTGACGACCGCGGGGATGCCGCGGTAGCGGTGCCAGCGGCCGCGGAGCTTGCCGAGGGGAAGCGCGGTCTCGAGCAAGGCGTGCGCGGCGGGCTTGCCGAGGATGCAGAGGAACCGGGGGCGGATGATCGCGATCTGCCGTTCGAGGTAGGGCAGGCAGTGGCCGACCTCGTCGGGCAACGGGTCGCGGTTGTTGGGCGGTCGGGACTTGAGGATGTTTGCGATGTAAACCTCCTCGCGCTTCAGGCCCATGCCCTTGGTGATCATGTCGGTCAGGAGCCTGCCGGCGGGGCCGACGAAGGGGCGGCCGGTCTCGTCCTCGACCTGGCCGGGGGCCTCGCCGATGAACATGAGTGGCGCGGCCGGGCTCCCCTCGCCGAAGACGGTCTGGGTGCGCGTCGAGGCGAGCGCGGGGCAGAGGTTGCAGGAGGCCACTTCGAGCCGGAGGGCTTCGAGCAAAGCCGGCCGATCCTCGGGCGGGACGGGGGGCTCGTCGATCGCCTGAGACCCGAACAACGAGCCCGGCAGCGCCACGGCGACCGGCTCGGGCGTCGGGGCCGGTTTCGGTCGCGGGGTCGGGCGGGTCGGCTCGGGAGTCGGCGCGATGGGGGTCGGCTCGACCGCGGCCTGCGGCGGCTCGAGGTGAGGACGGGCGCGGGCGACGGCCGGGGGGCGGGGGATGCGGTCCACGCCGGCCCGGGACAGGGCCTCGAGCCGCTGGCGGACTTCGCGGATCAGGGTCGAGTGCGCGAGTTCCGTCTCGTCCGACACGGGGCCTCCGTGCTGAAGGTCAAGGTCAAGGTTGGCGGACGCGGCGGGCGGCGTCCTCGCGGGCGCGGAAGGAGGTGTCGACCCAGCGGCGCCAGGCGTCGACGTCGTAGCCGTAGTCCTTGCCTGTGAGCTTCTGGAGGGCCTGGAGGACCAGGCCGTTGCGGAGCACGTCGTAGACGACCTGCGGTTGCGGGGCGACCTGCATGCCGCCCCCGCCGCCGCCGATGGCCGTGAACGGCACGCTGGCGCCGCCGAAGGCGACCGCCCCGGGGGCCATCGCCACGCCGGTCGGGAAGCCGATCGACCGGCCCGAGTAGCTGCTGAAGCCGCCGAGCGAGACCCCGCTGCCCCCCGGACCGCCGACGAAGCCGCCGCCGATCCCGCCGCCGGCCCCCGCCGGCACGAGCGTCGGCACGACCTCGACCCGCTCGCGGACCGTGACCAGGACCTTGACGAGCTCCGGCACCGCCGAGGTCTCGTTCAGGTTGCTCAACGCCCACGCGGCGCGGCCGACGATCTCGGGGTTCTCGTCCTTGAGCGTCCTGATCAGGTACGAGACCACCCCGCGTTCCTTGCGACGCTTGACCTCGTCCATCGCCCCCTGGCGGATCTTCGGCTCGGGGTCCCAGATCAGCAACTTCGTCAGCGCCGCCGTGGCATCGGTGCCGGGGATGCCGACCAGGGATTGGAGCATCCACTGCCGCAGGGCCGTCGGGTCGCGGCCGAAGACCTGGACCAGCGCGGCGACGGCCGCCGGGTCGCGGATCGTCGAGAGGTCCGACTCCGCGGAGCGGCGATCGGCGTCGACGTCGGACATCAGCTTGAGCCGGAAGACGCGGAGCCGACGCGCCCACGACTGCTGGTTCGCCGTCAATGCGTCGCGCGCGTCCTGGCGATCCTTCACCTCGCGGGTGATCCACTTCCCATGCGACTTGACCATCCCCTGCGCCGTCTTCATCTCCTCGACGGTCATCCAGCGACCGTTGAACTCGACGTGGCCGAGCTTCTTGTGCGCCGGGGAATAGTTCGGGTCCAGCGCGACGGCCTGGCGGTAGTGGTGCTCGGCCAGCCCCTTGAGCCGCTTGGCCTCGCACCACATGCCCAGCTCGTATTGCGAGGACGCCTCGGCCTTGGCCCGCGTGCGGCGGTCGGGGTATTCGTCGAGCGGGCCGGGCTCGCGGTCGACGCGGACGACCTGCTCCTTGCGGAAGGTCAGGGGCTTGGCGGCGTCGGTCTGGACGAGCACCTTGTCCGGCTGCTTCGTGTCTGCGACGATCACACCGTGGACCTGCCCGCCCCCTCGGAGGATGATCCGGTCGGCCCTCGCCGCCGGGGCGAGAGACAGGACCGTCAGGGCCACGAGCCACGACCGCGCCGCCTCGCGACGAATCGCCATGCGCCCACCTCCGTTATCGTCGTCCGACGGACATCCCCTAACAAGGACGATGACGGACTCGTTTGTATTCTACCCCGTCGCCAATCCAACTCGCAATCACGTCCCGCCTGCCGGATTTCCATTTGGAAAAACGGGAGGATCGCGGCGATGATGAGAACTGGGAGGTCTGGAGGATGGCGCACGACTCTGCCGTCGCCGAGCATCACGCCGCAGCGCCACGGTCGCTGACCGTGGCGGTGGTGACGATCTCGGACACGAGGACCGAGGCCGACGACACCTCGGGGGCGTTGATCGTCGAGCTGGCCGAGGCGGCCGGCCACCGCGTCGGGGCGCGGGCGATCGTGCCCGACGAGCCCGACCGGATCCGTCCCCTGCTCGAATCGTACCGCGACCGGGGCGACCTCGACGCCGCGCTCCTGACCGGCGGGACGGGCATCAGCCCGCGCGATCGGACGTTCGAGACGGTCTCGGCGCTCCTGACGAAGCCCCTGCCCGGTTACGGAGAGCTTTTCCGGATGCTGAGTTACGGGGAGATCGGCCCGGCCGCCATGCTCAGCCGCGCCGTCGGCGGCCTGGCCGGCACGCTCGTCGTCCTCGTGATGCCCGGCTCCCGCGCCGCGGTCCGGTTGGCGATGGAGAAGCTGATCCTGCCGGAGTTGCCACATCTGGTCCGCGAGGCGCGGAAAGACGTGCGGGATTCGAAATGAGCCGGGATCGCACGAGGCCGCCCGCGACGGGAGAACGACCCGGGCTTTCCCGATCGCACAAATCGTTTTCGGTCAAGAACTTCCGCGAATGATGGAGGGTAGGACCGCTGGCGACGCATGGTAAGAGTGTGGGGAAAGGGGGTTGCGGGAGGGATCGCCGCCGTGACCGTGGCGCATACCGATGCGGGACAGAACGACCTGACGGTCCTCTTCGCGGCGGGCGCGGTCGGGACGTACATCACCGCGCGGGAACGGGAGCTGGAGGCCCTGCTCAAGCAGCCCGAGCCGAAATGGAACGGCAAGCCCCTCACCGAGGAAGACCGGCGCAAGATGGAGGCCAGGATCGCCAACCGCCGCTCGACGCTCGGCCAGGTCGCCGAGGCCCGGCTCGACGACTGGCGCAACCTGGCCGTCGGCAAGACCGCCCCCGACATCAAGGGGGTGGATGCGCTCGGCAATCCCCTGAAGCTGTCGGATTACCGCGGCAAGGTCGTGGCGCTCGTCTTCTGGGGTTCGTGGTGCGGCCCTTGCATGCGGGAGGTCCCCCGGGAGAAGGCCCTGGTCGAGCGGATGAAGGGCCGGCCGTTCGCGATGCTCGGCGTCAACACCGACGACGACGCCCGGGCCGCCCGGAAGGCGATCGAGGCCAGAGGCATCCCCTGGCCCAACTGGCTCGACGGCAAGCCGGGCGAGGGACCGATCGTCGAACTCTACCATGTACGCGGGTATCCGACGGTGTACGTCATCGGCGCCGACGGCAAGATCCGCTCGAAGTCTGCTCACGGCGAATCGCTCGGCCAGCTCGTCGAGAAGCTCGTGGCCGAGCAGGAGGCCGCCGACCGCTGAGATCCGGATCACGCCCGCGCGGCGTCGAGGCCCCACCCGTCCGAGGCCGGGGGCATGATCGGGTGGGCACGGCCCGCCGATCTCCCTAGAGCGGTTTACTTTCGGCTTGCAGACGGAAAGGATTCCCGAGGAGCGGATTGCTGACGCCACCGAGGTCGGAGCCGAAGGAGATTGTCATGGGGCCCTACTCGAAGGATCTTCGCGAGCGGGTCGCGGCGGCGGT
>DASZMJ010000098.1:0-12577 GCA_035551935.1 Isosphaeraceae bacterium | reverse complement strand
CCATGACGGTGACCGGGGATTCCTCGGCGAACCGCTCGAAGACTTCACTCAGGATCATGGCCGCGGCCTCCGTGGGTGTGCAGTATGTCCCTACGGGGCGACAGCTTATCAAGATCAGTAGCCACCTTTACAGGGCTGGGTAGTGATGCTTACATCGACTACGCCGGTGTCACCAGCGAACGCTTTCATGCCGCGACCAATGGGGGCCCCGGCAGCGACGGCGGCGCCGGTGGCACGGGTTCCGGAGGTGCGATAGCATCGCCGGGTCGTGTCCTGTCCTGCACGCTGAGCGACAACGCGGCGATCGGCGGCTCCGGCGGCCAGGGCGGCAACGGCGGGTCCGGCGGCTGGGGCCTCAGCCGCCCGTACTCGTGGCCTGATTCCTTGGTGTTCATGCTCGACAGCGGCGGCGGCGGCAACGGCGGCAACGGCGGGTCCGGGGGAGGGGCGAGCGGCGGTGGCATCCTGGGCGCCGCGCTGATCCAGGGCGGCTCGATCACCGGCAATAGCGCCGTCGGCGGCGGCCCCGGCTTCCCAGGAAACCCCGGCGGGCCGGGCTCTCCGGGCTCTACGGGGGACCAGCAGGGCAACCTTGGCGCCATGGGGGCGCCAGGCCAATTGGGGGGATGGACGGGCGGCAGCGGCGGCGGCATCGCGACGTCGAGCGCGAGCGGCCCGTTCCTCGTGATCGTCAACGCCTCGGTCACCGGCAACACCGCCGATGGCGGCCCCAGCGACATCGCCGAGCCCGCCGTGGCGCTCCAGCAGCAGGGCTTCCGATACGACCGCGCCCGGCACCTGTTCGTCCAGCCGATCACGGTGACCAACGTCGGCAGCGTGCCGCTGGCCGGGCCGCTCTCGCTGGCCCTCGACGGGCTGGCGGCCGGGATCACGTTGACCAACGCCACCGGGACGACCACGGCGGCCTCGCCGACGGCGGGCCTGCCGTACATCGACGTGACGGCCGCCGGCGCGACCCTCGACCCGGGGCAGGGGGTGACGATCCTGCTCAGCTTCGCCGATCCGACGCTCGCGCAGATCGGCTACATCCCGACGGTCCTCGGCCCCGGCCCGCGCTGAGGCCGAAGCGCGACGGCATCGATGCCGGTCCGGAGTCGCGTTGAGTCAACGCGACTCCGGACCGGCATTCTCCGAGAGATCAGGGTCGGCGCGTCGGGCCCGGGTCGGTTATGATCGCTTGGCTACGATGCCAGCTCCCTTGGTCGCGCGGAGCGGTAGTAGGCCTCGGCGAGTTCCCCCCCGGAGCCGGGCCATGGGCACGGTCGTCGATCGACATTTGTTGATGGGTCTGCTCGCGGTCCAGAACGGCTTCGTCGGCCGCGAGGCGCTGCTGGCGGCGCTGAACGTTTGGGTCGCCGACAAGTCGCGGCCGCTGGGCGAGGTCCTGGTGGCCCGTGGCGCCCTGGGGACCGAGGCGCGCGAACTACTCGAGGCGTTGGCCGGCAAGCTCCTCGGCAGCGACGGCGCGGCGGCCGGGCCGGGCCTCTCGGCCCTGAACTCGCTCGTCACCCTCCGCGACGACCTGGCGCGAATCGCCGACGCCGACCTCCAGGCCGGCCTCGACAGCCTGGACCACCCAATTTGCCCCGTCGCCGCCGCCGCGGCGACCCTGGTCGACGACCCGGCCGCCACCCGCTTCGGCACGGTCGGCGGCGGTGATCCGTCGGACACCCGGACGCCGACGAACGGGGAGGCGGTGGGCCTCCCGTATTGCCCGTTGCCCTCGGGCCCGCGGTTCCGCATCCTCCGGCCGCATGCGCGGGGGGGCCTGGGCGAGGTCTTCGTCGCGCACGACGGCGAGCTCGGCCGCGAGGTCGCGCTCAAGGAGATCCAGGACCGCCACGCCGACAACGCCGAGAGTCGCGCCCGGTTCCTGCTCGAGGCCGAGGTCACCGGCAGCCTCGAGCATCCCGGGATCGTGCCGGTCTACGGCCTGGGCCACTACCCCGACGGCCGGCCGTATTACGCGATGCGGTTCATCCGCGGCGACAGCCTCCAGGAGGCCGTCGAGCGGTTCCACGCGCCGGGGGGCGCGGCCCAGGACCCGAGGCGCAGGGCGGTCGAGCTGCAAGGCTTGCTCCGGCGGTTCGTCGCCGTCTGCGACACGATCGCCTATGCTCACTCGCGCGGCGTCTTGCACCGCGACCTCAAGCCGGGCAACATCATGCTCGGCCCGTTCGGCGAGACCCTGGTGGTCGACTGGGGCCTGGCCAAGCCGACCGGCCGGGCGTTCGCGGACCGGGTCGTGCCCGAACCGAAGGCTCCGCAGGAGGCCCTGCACCCGACGGTCTCGGGGAATTCGTCGGCGACGGTCGCCGGCACGGCGGTCGGCACGCCGCAATACATGAGCCCGGAGCAGGCCTGCGGCGACCTCGAGCGGCTCGGCCCGCCGACCGACGTCTACAGCCTCGGGGCCACCTTCTACCACCTCCTGACCGGCCGCGCCCCGTTCGAGGACGCGTCGGTCGCGCAGGTCTTGCAGCAGGTCCGCCGGGGCGACATCACCCCGCCACGCCGCGTCAACCCCGGCGTGCCGGCGCCGCTGGAGGCGATCTGCCTCAAGGCGATGGCCCGCGACCCCGAGGCCCGCTACGCCTCGCCCCGCGACCTCGCCCGCGACATCGAGCACTGGCTGGCCGACGCGCCGGTCTCCGCCTGGCGCGAGCCCTGGCATGACCGCGTCCGACGCTGGGTCGGGCGCCACCGCACCGCCGTGACCGCCGCGGCGGCGGCCCTGATCGTGACGGCCTTCGCCCTGGTCATCCAGCTCACGCTCCAGGTGCGACACCACCGGTCGCTCGAGGACGAGCACCGCAAGGTGGCCTTCGAGCACCTCCGCCTCAAGGGCGCCCACGGCGAGCTCAGGGCCGGGCAACGGCGGCTCGAGGAGTTGAACGCCCAGCTCAGGGCCGCCATCGAGGACGAGCGACGGGAGCACCGGGAGGCCCTCCGGGCCCGCGACGACGCCCGTTGCGAGGGGGCCGAGCTCGCGGCGATCCACGCCTCGCTCCCTCGCTACCGCGCGGCGCTCGACCGGCTCATCGCCCTGGAGGAGTCCCACGGCCGGCCCGACCTCGCGGCGAAGTGGCGGCTCGAGCGCAGGGACCTCGTCTTCCCGGCCATGCCGTTCCAGCCCGCGCGGTGAATCCCGCTCAGGCGTGGACCTCGGCCGCGCGGGCCTCGCGGTGCCGCCGGGAGGCGGGGATGTCGAAGTGCGGGGCGGGGATCGGCGCGGCCGGCGGCGCGATCGCCTCGGTCAAGAGGAACGGCGCCGGGCCGCGATGGACCTTCTGGGCCACCGCCCCGAAGCCGGCCGAGGCCATCAGCTCGCGGACTCGTCGCGACGAGGCGTGGTGCACGTCCCCCTCGACCGCCGCGACGCAGACGTCGTAGATCAACCACCCCCAGGGGGCGTCGCGGTAGCCGTCGACCAGGATCAGGCGCCCCCCCGGCCGCAAGACCCGCCGCATCTCGGCGACGGCGCGGTCCTGGTGCGGGTAGTGATGGAAACTATTCGCACAGGTGATCATATCAAACGTGTTCGCGGCGAACGGCAGGCGTTCGCTGTCCCCCTGCACGGGCAGGACCATCCCGGCGTGGTGCCGCCAGCGGTCGCAGCCGCTGGAGAGCATCGCGCGGACGAGGTCGATACCCCAGATGCGAGCCCTGGGTAACGCCGCGCGGAGCCGGCCGGCGAAGACGCCGGTGCCGCAGCCGACGTCGAGGATCCGCGCCGGCCGGTCGCCGACATCGGCCCGGATGCGTCGGATCATGGCGCGGTGCGACGGCCCGAACAGGAGCCACTGGAGGATGCAGCGGTCGTAGTTCTCGCTCCAGCGCACGAACTCGCGGGTCGCCTGGTCCTTGTCGTAGCTCACCGGGGCCTCCTTGCTCCGAAAGCGTGCGTGGTCGGTCGTCGCGTTGCCGTATGCTGTTCGAGCGGGCCGGCCGCCGCGCCGGTGGTCGGCGCGGCCCGCGACCGACGGCGGGGCCCTACCTCATAACCGATCCCGCCGTCCGCGGCAAGGGCGATCGTGGCCGCTGTTTCGCAACGCCCCCGGCTTCGAGTCCTTCCCCCCTCTCCCGGCTTCGTAGCAGGCACGCTCCGCGTGCCGTCCGCCCGAACACAATGTTGTCGGGTCCTGGCAGACGGCACACGGAGCGTGCCTGCTACGGGGGAGAGGGAGAAAGAATGCGCTCATCGACGCGCTTGCGGTTTCTCACGCGATCGAGGCAACCCCCGGGGGCGACTCGCTTTTCTCGGAGTGGTAGAGAGGGTCGGCCCCGGCGACGGACCTCGGCCCTACGACGCCACCCCCCAGCGGCATCGGCCGGGGCCAACCCCTCTATTCCAGAAGAACGGAGCCGGGCCGCTCGACCGCGCGCTTGATCGCCGGAAAACCGGCACCTACCATGGTCATCATCCCTCGATCCGGCGGAACGGGGCGTCGCTCGTGCTGAACCTGCCCGTCTACCTCGACAACCACGCCACGACCCGCGTCGACCCGCGCGTGGTCGAGGCGATGCTCCCCTTCTTCACGACCCACTACGGCAACGCCGCCAGCGTCGGCCACGCCTTCGGCTGGCACGCCGAGGAGGCCGTCGACACGGCCCGCGCGCAGGTTGCTGCTCTCCTCGGCGCCGACCCGCGCGAGGTCGTCTTCACCTCCGGCGCCACCGAGTCGAACAACCTCGCCCTCAAAGGGGCCTTGATTTCTTTACGTGAGCGAGGCAACCACGTCATCACGGCCGCGACCGAGCATCGCGCCGTGCTCGACCCGCTCCGACGACTCGCCCGCGAAGGGTGGTCGCTCACGATCATCCCCCCGAACGCTCATGGGTTCATCGACCCCGAATCGATCGCCGCCGCGATCAACGACCGCACCGTCCTCGTCTCGGTCATGGCCGCGAACAACGAGGTCGGCACGTTGAACCCCGTCGGCGCCATCGGCCGGCTCTGCCGCGACCGTGGCGTCGTCTTCCACACCGACGCCACCCAGGCCGTCGGCAAGGTCCCGTTGAAGGTGGATGACGACGGCATCGACCTGCTCAGCCTCTCCGCCCACAAATTCTACGGCCCCAAGGGCATCGGCGCCCTCTTCGTCCGCCGCCGCGACCGTCCGGTGCGGGTCGCTCCCCTCTTCGACGGCGGCGGCCACGAGCGCGGCCTGCGGAGCGGCACGGTCGCCATCCCCCTCGTCGTCGGCCTCGGCCTTGCGGCCGAGCTCGCCGACCGCGAGCGCCCCGACGAGGCCCCGCGCCTGCTCTCCTTCCGCGAACGCCTCCACTCCCGGATCCTCGACCGCCTCGACGGCGTCCTCCTCAACGGCCACCCGACCCTCCGCCTCCCCGGCAATCTGAATTTAAGTTTTATGGATGTGGATGGCGAAGGTCTCCTGATGACCTTGCGCGACGTCGCCGTCAGCTCCGGCGCCGCCTGCTCCTCCGCCGAGCCCGAGCCCAGCCACGTCCTCCGCGCCCTCGGCCGCTCCGAGGACCTCTCCCGCTCCAGCCTCCGCTTCGGCCTCGGCCGGTTCACCACCGCGGAGGAGATCGACTTCGCCGCCGCCGCCGTCGTCGACGCCGTGTCGCGCTTGCGGCGTTTGGCCGGCAAAGGGGCCTGACGACCTCAAGACGGGCCGCGGTGGGTGGCACGCCCTGCGAGGGCGTGGTCCGCGGCCCGGCCACGCCCTCGCAGGGCGTGCCACCCCACGACGGACCGTATCAGAGTCGTCGGGCCCCCTTCGGGCGATCCGATGTCAGAGGCGGGGCGCGGGGGGCTTGATCGGCTCCTGGTAGGAGTTGGCGCCCCGGACCTTGACCGGGCGCTTGTAGACGCGGTCACCGCAGGTGGCGAAGAGGGTGCGAGAGTCGGGGCCGCCGAAGCAGAGGTTGGCGACGCGGCCATTGGGCGTGGGGATGATGCAATTCACGCGGCCGGCCTGGTCGCAGACCTGGAGGCCCAGCCGCGTCGCGACCCAGAGCCGGCCGTCGCGGTCGGTGCGCATCCCGTCGGCGCCGGCGTCGTCGGCGATGTCGGGGACGTGGAGGTGATCGTACTTCTGCTTGTGCTTCAACGAGCCGTCCGGCTGGGCCTGGTAACTGTAGACCCAGTGCGAGCGGAAGTCGGCGACATACAGGAGGGTCTGGTCGGGCGCGAGGGCGATCCCGTTGGCGAAGCCGAGGCCGGTGTCGACGACGGACTTCGAGCCGTCCGGACGGATCGCCCAGACGCGGCTGCCCCCGGGCTGGCCCATGTTCGGCTCGGTGACGAAGATGGTGCCGTCGTGGCGCACGACCAGGTCGTTGCCGCGGATGCCGTCGGCGACGACCTTCGCCTTGCCGTCGGCGTCGTACGATAGGACCTGCCCCTCGACGCCGGCGACGGCATAGAGCCGGCCGTCGGGCCCGAAGGCCTGGCCATTGGCGCGCTTCGAGTCGCTGAGGAACGTCGAGACCTTGCCGTCGCGATCGATTTTATACGTTTTATCATTGGGAATGTCGTTGAAATAGACCTCGCCCTTGTCGTTGGCCGCGGGGCCTTCGGTGAACTTGTAGCCGTCGGCGACGAGCTCCCAGCCGGCGCCGGGCTCGAGGACCTCCTTCAACTGGGGCGAGCCGAGGCCGACCTTGATGGGCTCGGGCCACCCTTTCCAGAGCCATCGCATGGCGTCGGCGAAGATCCGGGTGGCGTGCTCGCCGGAGTGGCCTCCGGTGCCCCAGTCGTGGTTCACCTCGTAGCCGGCGAAGGTCAGGGCGCGCTCCATCTCCTGGTTCGCCATCCACCAGTCGCCGCCGTAGATGTTCAGGTCGTTGCTGCCATCCTGGAGGAAGACGCGGAGCGGCTTCGGCTCGGTCTTGCGGATGAGCGTGGGGAAGTCGTTGGCGCCGCGGAGGCCGACGTAGGTGCCGATGGCGCTGAAGACGCGGCGGAACGAGTCGGGCCGCTCCCACGCCGCGTTGAACGCGCAGATCGCGCCGCTGCTGGCCCCGCCGATGGCGCGGTCGTTGCCGTCCTTCGAGAGGTGGATCGGCCGGCCGTCGGCCGTCTTCTTCGTCTCGACCTCGGGCAGCAATTCGTCGATCAGGAACCGCGCGTAGTTGTCGCCGAGGCCGTCGTACTCATAGCTCCGGTTGAAGCGGTCGAGCGCCTCGCCGTCGGGCGCCTTGACGCGGCCGGGCGTCACGAAGACGCCGATCGTCACCGGCATCTCCTTCTTCGCGATCAGCTCGTCGAAGACCGCCGGCGCCTTGTACTGGATGCCGTCCTGGTTGACGTACAGGCACGCCGGCTGCGCCGGGTCGTACGACTTCGGCACGTAGATCCAGTAGTCCCGCACCGTGCCCGGGAAGACCTTGCTGTTCTCAAACGAGTACTTCTGAACCTCTCCCTTCGGCACCTCGGTCGATTCCTGCGCGATCGCGGGGATCGCCAGCGTGCCGAGGATGATCGCCGTCGCACCGACGGTCGGAATGGTTCGCCGCATGTCGCGTCCTCCCCCGAGTTCGTTGCCGGAACGTCGGGGATATGGTCGGCGACGCGGGGCCGGAATGCCAGGGGGGAGTGCCGTCCGACGGAGCGACGGATCAGCACTTCCCCGCCGCCTGGGCGTGGAGGATGCGACCGGCGCGGCCGAGGGCGACGGACAGCTCGTAGCCGTCGACGGGCTTGACCAGGAAGTCGTCGGCGCCGGCCTCGAGGCCGAGCAGGCGGTCTTTGCGCAAGTCCTTATAGGTCAAGAGGATGAAGTAGATGTAAGGGGCATCGCCCGCGGCCCGGATGCGGCGGCAGAGGTCGGGGCCGTCGAGCCGGGGCATGACCCAGTCGGAGATGATCAGCCGCTCGGGGTCCGGCTGGAGTTTCAGGTGTTGCCAGGCCTCCTCGCCGTCGGCTGCGGCGGCGACCTCGTGCGCCTGCTCCTCGAGTAGCCGCCGCAACGCCAACGAGGCCGCCTTACTGTCGTCCACGATCAAGATCCGCATGGCCGAGCCGCCCCCGTGATTCTCGCGTGCAATCACCCTCCGAAGGGATTCTAGTTCGCGTCCGCCACTTTGGCCGGCCTCGGCACCGAATCGGCCACCGCTGGCCTCCAGAACAACGCCGCCAACCACCGCGCGTCCTCGTCGGTGATCCGGTAGATCAGGATCGAGTGCCCGATCCCGACCCGGTCGATCGGCTCCAGCTTCTGGAAGTACCGATAGGCCCCCCGCTCGGCCGCGAACGGCGCCCAGCTCGTGCGGTCGTAGACCGCCCACTTCAGGCCCTGCTCCAGCGAGACGCTCACCGCGTACAAACCCGGCCTCGGCGGCTTGTCGATGCCCGCCGACCTCGGCAACCGCCGCATCGTGTCCGGCAGCGGCGGCGGCAGGAACCACTCGAAGTCGTCGCCCCTCAAGGCGAAGATCGCCGGGTTGATCTGGCCGAAGTACGCCAGGCCGATCGGCTCCTTCGGGGCATGCTCGCGCACCCATTCGCGCAGCTCGACGAGGTCCTGGCCCCAGTCGAGGTTGCTGTCGATCAGCCTCGGCGGCCGTCGCGACGGCCCGCCGGAGATGGTGTTGAAATACGCCAGGTAATGGGGATGGATCGAGAGCGTCGACGCCACCGTCATCCCCAGGCAAGCCGCAACGACTCCCACCTTGATCCGAGACGGCCGAACGAAATGGGGACTGGCTCCGAGTCTTCGAGGTGCCTGTCCCCATTTCTGTTCGGCCGTCTCGGGAGCCTCTCCCTCCAGCGCCCACGGGGCCACCTTCCCCGCGAACACGGCCATGTACGGGAAGATCGGCAAGACATAGCGCAAGCCCAGGTTGATGTCCGTGGCGAAGCTCATCACCCCCAGCACCGTCGCCGGCACCATCAGGAGGATGACCTCGTCGGCCCACGCCGCCCTCGATCGTTCCTGAATGAGCAAAATGACGAAGGACAGAGACACGATCCACCACGTCCCCTCCGGCACCTTGTGGGCGAGCGCCGCGAGGTAGTAGTACCACCAGCCGGAGTCGCGCAGCTCGCCGTTGAGATAGACCGAATAGCCCGTGATCTCATCGGGGCCGGGCCGGGGGCCACTGCCGGATCGCCAGCCCCAGATCTTGGGGATGCCCTCCGACTCGATCTTCTGCTCGTCGAAGCCGAGGAGATACCACTTCGGCAGCGGCGCCGGCAGCCTTTCGAGCGCCGTGCCCCGGAACCGGTTGACCCGATGCGTCCGCGCCAGCCGAAGCAGCCTGTCCGCCCCAAAGCCGACTTCGCCCCCGCGCTCCTCGGGCCGCGTTAGGCTCGCGCTGACGAACTCGAAATCCTTGCCCCCGAGCGGCCGACCAACGCCCTCGAACCCATACCCCGCGTCGATCGTCAGGACGCTGATCGCCACGATCAGGACGCCCTGCGCGATCGCCCGTGGAATCCCCCGTGCCGACTTCACGACGAGCGCCGAATGCACCAGCCACATCAGCGGCCACAACCCGTACAGCAACAGCATGCTGAACTTCGCCAATTCCGCCACGCCGAGCGCCAGCCCGGCCAGCGCCGCCCGCCCCCAGGTTGGCTTGTGCAAGTATCTCCAGAACAGGAACGTCGCCCCGAAGCCGAGGACGGTGGCCCCCACGTCGGTCGTGATCAATCGCGCGTGCGCCAGCACGTTCGGGCAGAACGCCCAGAGCATCAGGCTCAGCCCCCCCCCCCAGTCCCCGTACAACCGCCTCGACCACACGAACACGAGCCATCCCCCGAGCACCGAGAACGCCGGCATCACCACCCGCGCCCTCGTGAACAGCTCGAAATACTGGAATGCATTCTCATAAGCAAACTCGTGCGCCACCCCCGCCTTGTTGT
Organism: Isosphaeraceae bacterium; assembly: GCA_035551935.1. Lineage (GTDB taxonomy): Bacteria > Planctomycetota > Planctomycetia > Isosphaerales > Isosphaeraceae > DASZMJ01. Next base: position 2,721 of record DASZMJ010000098.1, on the reverse strand, counting down.
TCGTTGCCCACTCCGATCCCGCATAGATCTTCGCCATGTTCGGCCCCGCGAGCACCACCGGCAACGCCGCGACGAGCTTGATGAGCGGCGGGTTGTGCGCATAGAGCCGGAACGTCCCCTTCTGCCAGTACGACACCCCCGCCGGCAGGTGCACCACCTCGTCGACCGTCGGGTTCTCCCTCGTCAAACTCTGGACCGCCAGCGCCCAGTGCACCGCCAAGATCACCCCCACCGCCATCGCGAGCCTCGGCGTGTTCCAGAACGGGCGCGGAGCTTCCTTCGCCTCCGACTTCGGCGGGGTTGGCTTCGGCTCGTCCTTCGGTCGTCGCTTGCGGGCCAAGGGTGGTCTCCAGTCTTCGTAGGGCAGGGCTCGCCCTGCCTCTTCCGGCCTTCAATCGACGAGGCAGGGCGAGCCCTGCCCTACTTCCGGGAAAGGAGATCAAGCCGGTGACGCCGCCGATCGTCGTCGCCGACGGGAGCGGGCATCCAGGACGAGGCCGATCGGCAGCGCGATCGCCGTGGTGGGCGCGGCGAAGGTCGCGGCGCGGGCGAGGTCGGGGCGGGGGGGGATGTCCCAGAGCGTGACGACGTGCTCCCCCCTCGGCGGGCTTCCGGACGCCGAGTCGATCGCGAGCGTCCGGCCGTCGGGGGAGATCAGGAGGCCGGGGCCCCCGAGGTAGATCGAAGGGACGTCGAACCAGGCGAGGCGGAGGCGGGAGGGCACGTCGAAGACCTCGACCTCGTAGGCCGTCCGCGTGCCCGTCCGGGCGTCGAGTCCGACCTGGTGCCTGAGGCGTTTCAGGACGTTGGGGGGGCGATCCCGGGACGAGAGCAGGGCGAGCGTCCGGCCGTCGGGCGAGAGGGCGCCGGTCCAGACGCCCACGGCCGGTACGACGCCCAGCTCGCGACCCGCCGGCATCTCGAAGACCCGGACCGTCCACCGGAGATTCGTAACGGACCTCGAATCCGAAGGGACCGACTCGCCCAGGGCGGCGAAACGGCCGCCGGGCGTGAGCGCCAGGAAGAGAGGAGGCCGGCCCTGGAAACGTCGCTGTACGAGGCCCTCGATCCCGGGGATGAAGTGCGAGAAGGCCTGCCACCCGGCGACGGACCCCGCGTCGACCTCGCGCCCGGTAGACACATCGTAGTAGGTCGGCTTCGTCAGGAGAAAAGTCCCCAGCTTCCCCCCGTCCGGCGCAAGGGCGATCTCGACGGGCCGGCCGATCGGGCCGAGGTTGAGCATCCCGCGGCGTCGGGACCGGACCGTGTCCCAGACCGAGACCGTCTTGCCGTGCGTGTCGACCTCGGCCGCGACGAGGAATCGGCCGTCGTCGGACAGCCGGATCGGCGCCTCCCCCGAGAACCGCCCGCGGACCGTCCCCGCGGCGACGTCCACGACGCGGACCTTCCCGTCGCGGCCCGCGATCGCGAGCGTGCTGCCGTCGACGGAGACGGTATAGGGGAGGTTCCGATCGATCGGGATCGAGGCCCGAATCGCGCCATCGGCGGCGCTCCAGACCTTGAACTCGGAAGGGCCGTCGAGTGGCTGGTCCGGGCCGACGACGGCGGTGACGTGCCGGCCGTCGGGCGAGAACCTCGGCTCGTGGACGACATCAAAGCCCGGGATGGACGCGACGTCGAGGCCGCGGAGCAGGTCGGCCCGGATCGCCCCCGTTTCGGCGTCGCGGAGGACCAGCGTCGACCCCTCCCCGACCACCACGCTGCGGCCGTCGGGCGCGAAGAGGAGCTGATGCTCGGCGAATAACGGCCGGGCTTCCCGCCACAACGCCCTCGGGCCCGGCGGCAGGGACGGGAGGACGGCGCCGAGCGCGACCGGGAACGTCAGCAACGCGAGCAGCGTCCCGCGTTGCCGGCCGAGGGTTCGGAACAGGGATGGCGAATGGACAGATGACATGGATGATCAAACCAGAGTGCCGCGCAGGACCGTGACGGCCTGGCCGGCGATGGCGACGCGGCGGCCGGCGGGGCGGACGCGGAGGACGCCGGTGCGGGGGGAGATCTGGTGGGCGAGGAGGTCGGGCTTGTGGAGGCGGTCGGCCCAGTAGGGGCCGAGGTAGCAGTGGGCGGAGCCGCAGACGGGGTCCTCGTCGACGCCGACGCGGGGGGCGAAGAAGCGGGAGACGAAGTCGAACTCGGGGCCGTCGGCGCGGGCGGTCACGATCACGCCGCGGGTCGGGATCGTCGCGAGCGCGCGGAAATCCGGCGCCACGGCGCGGACGGCGGCCTCGGAGTCGAGCTCGACGAGGTAGTCGAGCCGGTTGCGGCCGACGTGCTTCGGCGTCACGCCCAAGGCCCGCGCCAGGCCGGGGACGGCCTCGGAGCGCTCCTCGGGCTCGGCGGGGAAGTCGAGCTCGATCCAAGCATCGCGACGGGTCGCGGCGAGCGGGCCGCTCCGGGTGAGGAAGCGGGCGGTCTGATCGGGGGCGAGGCGGCCCTCCTCCCACAAGGCGTGGGCCGCCGCCAGCGTCGCGTGGCCGCAGAGGTCGACCTCGACGGCCGGCGTGAACCACCGCAGGCGGAGGGCGTCGCCCTCGGGGTGGACGAACGCCGTCTCCGACAGGTTCATCTCCATCGCCACCGTCTGCATCCAGCCCTCGTCCGCCGGGCCGTCCAGCAGGCAGACCGCCGCCGGGTTGCCGCCGAAGGGGCGATTCGTGAAAGCATCAACTTGCAAGAGCATGTTTGGCATGAACTGTGCTT
>DASZMJ010000097.1:0-2295 GCA_035551935.1 Isosphaeraceae bacterium | reverse complement strand
ATTCAAGTTCATCTGGTCGAACGACCTGATCCTGGCGACGATCACGCTCGACCTCTTCGCCGTGCTCCTCGGCGGGGCGCAGGCGCTCCTGCCGATGTTCGCCAGCGACATCCTCCGCGTCGGCCCCGAGGGGCTGGGCTGGCTCCGCTCGGCCGAGTCGATCGGCGCCGTGATGATGGCCCTGGTCATCGCGCACCGCCGGCCGTTCCGCAAGGCCGGGCCGACCCTGATCGCGGCCGTCTCGGCCTTCGGCCTGGCGATGATCGGCTTCGGCCTCTCGCGCGACGTCCGGGTCTCGTTCGCGATGCTCCTGATCGCCGGCGCGGTGGATAATATCAGCGTCGTCGTCCGCTCGACCCTGATCCAGGTCCTCACCCCCGACTCGATGCGCGGGCGGGTCTCGGCAGTGAACAGCCTCTTCATCGGCACGTCAAACGAGCTGGGCGGCTTCGAGTCGGGCGTGACGGCCGCGATGTTCGGGCCGGTCCTCTCGGTCGTCGGCGGGGGGATCGGGACGCTGGTGGTCGTCGCCGTGGTCGTGGCGGCGTGGCCGAGGCTGCTGAGGCTGGGACCACTGCACAAGCCGTCGTAAGATGCCCGTAGGGTCCGCCATGCGGACCATCTTCGGATCAAACGGTCCGCATGGCGGACCCTACGGGAGAATCCGCCATGAGCCCCTTCCGCCCCGACCTCTTCGCCGGCCGCGTCGCCTTGCTCACCGGCGGAGGCACGGGGATCGCGCGCGGGATCGCCGAGGCGCTCGCCGCGCACGGGGCCGACACGGTCCTGCTGAGCCGAAAGGCCGAGCATGTCCATACGGCCGCGAAGGAGATAGGACATCGGTTCAAGGCCCGATGCCTCGGCATCGCGGCCGACGTTCGCCATCCCGAGGCGATGGAGGCCGCGGCGATGCAAGCCGTGAAGGAACTGGGGCATCTGGATATTCTGGTCAATGGCGCGGCGGGGAATTTTCCCTGCGCCTCGGCCGACCTGACGCCCAATGGGTTCGCGGCGGTGGTTGATATCGACGTCAAGGGGACGTGGCACGCCAGCCGCGCGGCGTTCCACGCCTGGATGAAGGACCACGGCGGGTCGATCCTCAATATCAGCGCGACGCTGCACTACGGGGGGACGCCGGGGCAGCTCCACGTGACCGCGGCCAAGGCGGCGATCGACGCGATAACGAGGACGCTGGCCGTCGAGTGGGGTCCGCTCGGCATCCGCACGAACGCGATCGCACCGGGGCCGATCGCCGACACCGAGGGAGTCCGACGTCTCTTGCCCGGCGAGGCGGCGGAGAAGTTCGCGTCGGTCGTCCCGACGCGGCGTATGGGGACGATCGACGACATCGCCATGCTCGCCCTGTTCGTACTGAGCGACGCCGGGTCGAACCTCAATGGCGCGATCATCCCGTCCGACGGCGGGCTCTGCCTGGCCGGCAACATGGGCTTCGCGTTCACTCCGGAAACCGCGAAGCCACATCCCTGAGCCGGATGTGGAACGGCCCGAGCTTGCCGCCGTAGTTGCCCGCGGTGATCGCGACGATCCCCGGCCGGCTGCCCACGCGGAGGCCGACGGCCGTGGCGCGCTCGACGGCCTCGAGAGTCAGGCCGTCGATCACGATCTCGTAGGCGGCGTCGACGCCCTCGGGAAGTTCGGTCGGGACGAGCCCGCGCAAGGTCGGCGCGAAGGCGGTGTTCGTGCTGGCGCGGAGGGCCTTGTACTTGCTGCCGACCTTCGAGCCCGACCGCGCGATCCCGCCGGGGAACGGAAGGATGATGTCGGGGCAGGCGCGCATGACCGTCGCGGCGGCCTCGGCCGCTGTGAGGGTCGTGGGCCGGTCGATACCGAGAAGAATGATGTTGCCGCCCGCCACGCCCTTGGTCGTCCCGAAGGTCTCCTCGCAGGTGAACTCGCCGTCCATGACGGGGATTCGCCAGTAGCGGCGGCCCGCGAGCCGCTTGCTGATCTGCCAGCCGTCGCCGAAGTACAGCAGCCGGCCGCCGACGTCGACGGTCTTCTCCCCCACCGGCAGACCGTTGTAGCAGGCCGTCGTCGGGCAGGTCATCACGCACTGGCCGACGCGATTCGAGAGGGCCTTCTCCAGGGCGTCGCGACTGAAGGCGAAGACGAGCACGCTCACGCCGGGCCGGCCGTCGGGGGTCTCGTCGGGCCCGAGCGTCCGCTCGATCGCCGCCTCGGCGTCGCAGGCGATCACGCTGGTCGCATACCCCGACATCGTCCGGCCCGCGATCTCGGCCCACTCCAGGCTGTCGGCCGTGATCAACGCCCGCG
>DASZMJ010000096.1:0-8632 GCA_035551935.1 Isosphaeraceae bacterium | reverse complement strand
CCAAGAGATGAAGCGCTACGAGGCCCGCCTGCAACGCTCGATCACCCTCCCCAAGTACGACATCACCATCAAGCCGGTGAAGAATAAATCGTAGGTATAGCATTTACTGCCGGACGCCGGCGTGCATCCGTGCGGCGGATTCTCGGAGGCCGGCCATAAACTCGGCCTGAAGACGTTCGAGCCGGACTACGGTCTCTTCGCGCGCCGCGTAGAACTGTTTTGATTGCTCATCGAGATGGCTAAGGAAAGCCCGGGCCGGCTTGATCTCGCGAAGATAGTCGCGAGACATTTTCGCGAATCTTAATGCATCTATATCAGAAAATTTTTGCCTGAAATGATTTTGATCTATACGAACGCTCACCTGATCCGACCAAACGTCGTCCTGTCGCTCGACGACCAGGACCAGTGAATCCGTGAATTGGAGGGTGAAATTGCAGAGTCCGCCGTCGCCCGGATCCATTAGTTCGGCGACCTTGGCGTTGGTCTCGGCATCCGCGATCTTCGACGCAACCGAGCCTCCTGTAACACTGACGTGAACCACGATCGATTGACCTGACCATGGAGAGTCCCGCGCGAGCTTCAAGAGACTGTCGTACAGGGTGCCGTCGGTTTGCTTTGCGATCAGGAACTTGTAGTCGTTCAGGGCCATCAGGCCGACTCCTTCTGCCGTGTAGGGCCAGACTCAATGCGATGGTAACGCCTCAATTCTTCTGCCGGCCGGTTTAAGAGACCTCCTCTCGACGGCTTCCCGCAGGATGGCCACGACGATTGCGTTGAGCGACTCCTTACGGTCCTTGGCCAGGCTCGCCAGCCGCTCGTGCAGCGCCGGCGGCATGCGGATCTGGAAGTGGACAACTGTCTCAGGCATCGAATCGACTCCTGATGGATCGAACATAAGCCGTCGGGTCGGCGACTTGTCTCAGCGCTTAGGCGGCGGTCGGAAGCCGCGATGCTCCGCGTAGTGCTGCAACGCCTGGCCGACCGTATCAGCGAGGCTCAGGCCGCAGTGCTCGCTGAACTCGTCGAGCCAGGTCTTGTATTCCGGGACGCCCTTGATGCCGACGATCGGCTCGCGCCGGACCGTGACCTTGGGGCGTCCCGCCTTTCGCCTCTGCTCGGCCATCGGTGACACCGCCATTGATCAGCACCCGTTGAACTGGCAACGGCCCCACTCGGGCCGCGACGGCGCCCGAATTATAGCCGGGCGGCGCCATTCGGGCAAGTTTTCGGTTACACCCGGAACGTCGCAAGCGACCGGGAGTATTGGCTGGATCGAAGATTTCGGGAAAATTTTGGGATAGCCCTTGATTCGGGAGGTTTTTGGGTTATACTTCAATCGTCAAGGGCAAACGGTGCCCGCGACAACGAAAACGGGCCCCGAGGCGCGGCAACGCCCCGAGGCCCGGTGGAAGTCAAGGTTAGGAGCTTGACCCCGATGGCCATTCTAGCACCGCCCGCCCCGCCCGTCGCCCACGACCTCGACCCGATCGACCCCGCCGACCGCGCCTGGTGGGCCGCCCAGCAGGCCGACGACGAGGCCGACCTGTGGGCGCTCCACCCGACGATCGACGACGCCGACCTCGCCGCCGAGGCCGCCTACCATGAGGCCGAGGCCCGCCGGTATGCGGCCGAGCCGACCGCCGCCGAGATGGACGCCCTGCTCGCCGAGCTGGCCGCCGAGGCCGCCGTCGGCGACGGCTTGCCGCTGTTCTGACCCCCCGCGGGGGCCGGGCGGTCCGGCCCCCGACGATCCGCACCGAGCGACAGAGGTCAGGACCATGGCGACCGCAACCGCGACGAGGAAGCCCCGCACGATCAAGGCCGCGCACGGCACGTGCGGCCTGACGCTGTCGATCAACGGGGTCCGCTACCGGGTCCGGCCGCTGGACGGCCGCGGCATCGGGGCGGCACGGGCCTTCCGCCTGGCCAAGCTGGCGGGCGAGGGCGACGTCTACGACCTGGCCGCCTACCCGGACGGCCGCGCCGAGTGCGACTGCGCCGACTACGAATTCAGCCGCAAGGGGACCGACCACGGCCCGTGCAAGCACCTGGCCGCCGCGCGGGCCTGCGGCCTGCTCGGCTGAGCCCCGAGGCAACGAACCGCGGGGGCGGGCGACGTGCGCGCCCCCGGCATCATCCCGCGTCCATCCGATCCGATCCAGGAGGTCCATCATGTCCGAGTCGACCCGCACCGGGAAGCCCCGCGCCCGCGCCAACGGCGTGGCCCGCCGCTACCTCAGAGCCGCCGCCGCCTTCATGGCCGGCCACCGCCGCCTCGACGCCGAGTCCAAGGCCGGCCGGGTGGCGAACCAGGCCGCGGCGGACGCCATCACCGGCCCCACCGACCACGCCTTCTTCCGGGCGAGCGACGCCGTCGGCGCCGCCATGGGCCCGGTCAGCGAGGGCCTGCGGGGCCGCTACCCCGAGGACCTGCTCTGCCGGTCGGCCTGGAGCCGCGAGCACGACATCCTGCTCGTCGAGCACGTCGACAGCGGCGAGATCCTCGCCGTTCGCCTGAGCGACGTCGTCGACCTGGACCGCGACCCGGCCGAGGCCAACTGACGGCCCGGCCGCCCGCAGGCCATCGCTCTTTTGACAACCCGGTCGCATCGATCGCCGGCGCCGGGCCGGGGGGCGGATCTATACCCCCGGCCCGGCCCGCCGGCTTGGCAGCGGACCCGCGGCCTCGTCGGCGCCAGCCCGCGGCCGGCCGGCCACCGGCGGCGTCGGCCTTGGTCCGGCCCGCGATTCGCACATATGGCATGGGGCCAATTGCTACATATTTGGGAGGATTGCTCCATGGCCGACGAGCGGCAGCCGCGGTGCCACGCCTCGGGGCGCGAGGGCCTGCATGGCCGGCCGGACCCGGCCCCGGCCCGGGGACCCGCCGGGGACGCCGAGCGGGCCATCGCCCGCCTCTTCCGGGAGGTCGGTCGCGCCCGCGGCCCGCGGCGATGGCCGCCGCCGATCCTAGGGTTGCGTCGCCGGCGCGCCGTTTTCATGGCGTCGGCCGGATACCCCCGGGGACCAGGGCATCCTCCCATGCCCGAGACCTTCGACCGCGACGACCTCGACGCCCTGGCGGCCGACTGCGGCGCCCCGGACGCTCCCGGCTCGGACGGCCAGCCCATCACGCTCTCCGGGCGCTGCCACCCGGGCGCGCCGTCGACCTGCCGCGTGCGTGCGCCCGGCCGCGTCGTCGCCGCCTGCGCCGAGTGCGCCCGGCCGTTCGCCCAACTCGAGGTCGACTCCCGCCGGGAGGTCGTGCCGCTCGCTCGCCACCCCGATTGCGGCCTCGGGTTCGGCCCCGACGAAGTCCTGCTGACCTACGCCCGCGGCACGGGGGTCGTCCGGGTTGCTTGCGCCGGCTGCGGCCAGACGCTCGGCGAGCTGGCCATGCGTCGGCGGGGTCGGCTCACCGACCCGGCGATTGCGTCCGATCCCTCCGGGTCTTAGGATGTGGGCGGATGGACCGGCGCCCGCCGCGGCGCCCGACTCGCGGACGACCCCGAGCGCAAGGACCGCACCATGCCCACGACGGCAGGCCCCGCCACGACCTCCTCCGTGAAGCGATCGTTCGAGTCGTCCCGGGGCCGGCTCCACGCCGTGGAGTTCGGCGACTTGGCCGAGGCGCTGGGTTGCGCCGTCGGCGAGTTCGGCCACTTCCTCCGCGCCGGCGTCGAGGCCGGCACGCTGGCGATCCGCTCCGGCCCCGCCGGCACCTTCGTCCTTGTGGGGGCGACGACGGCCTACTGGCTCGGCCTGGCCCGACGCCCGGCGCCGAAGGCCCCGTGGCGGCGGCGTGGCGCGGTCGCCTGGCGGCTCGATCGCGTGTCGCGCCCACGCCGCCGGTTCGGCCGAAGTTAGGGGCTCGTCGGCCTTCGATCCGCGGCGGCGCCACGGGCCAGGCCTCCCCCGCGGTTCGGTGGGCGCGGGATCGGCCGGCCCATCAGACGCCGACGGCCCACCCCGAGAGATGAGCCGCCGGCGCCGGAACAGAGAAGAGGCCGAGGATTCTTGTCAGCAAAACGTGCGCCCGACCACGATATTATCGGCGGGGACTCCGGACGATCGGGCCTAGATCGGTCCCCTGGCCCGATTCGCCGACACTACCGGCCGACTACCGGATTCGTACCGGATCGCGAGCCGCGATACCGCGATTTCCCGCATTTCTTCGCGACGGCACGAGAGGGCTTGCGACGGCGGCGGGATCGCGTAAGATGCGCGCCTCCAAGGGTTTCGCGGCGCTTTCGGCGACGCCCCGGCCGGTATTTGCAAGGCGGAGGTTGCGGGTTCGACCCCCGTCGTCTCCAATCGACCCCCCGGTCGCCAGGCCGTCCCAGAGAGTAGCCCGACGGCGTGGGGGTCCGCAACGGTCGGCTCCCCGCGCACGAGACCGAGAGGTCCGGACACGACGGGGACAGGCACCTCGAAGACTCGGAGCCAGTCCCCGCCCTCGTCCGGACCGCTTATGCCCTTCCTCAGCCTCCTCGACCGGGAGCGGACCGTCGCACCGCCGGGCTTCAACCGCTGGCTGATCCCGCCCGCGGCGATGGCCGTGCACCTCTGCATCGGCGAGATCTACGGCTTCAGCGTCTTCAACGGCCCGTTGACCCGCGTCGTCGGCGTCACCCGGTCGATCCTGGGGCGGGACTGGACCATCCCCGAGCTCGGCTGGATCTACTCGATCGCCCTGATCATGCTCGGCCTCTCGGCGGCGACGCTCGGCCGCTGGGTCGAGCGGGTCGGCCCGAGGAAGACGATCGTCGCCGGCGCCCTTTGCTTCTGCGGCGGCCTCTGGCTGTCGAGCGTGGGCGTCGCGTGGCACAACATCTGGCTGATCTATCTCGGTTACGGCGTGATCGGGGGGATCGGCCTGGGGCTCGGCTACATCGCGCCGGTGGCGACGCTGGTGCGGTGGTTCCCCGACCGGCCGGGGATGGCGACGGGCCTGGCGATCATGGGCTTCGGCGGCGGCGCCCTCATCGGCGCGCCGCTCGGGGTCGAGCTGATGGACCGCTTCCGGACGGCGACCTCGGTCGGGGTGGAGGAGGCGTTCGTGGCCTTGGGCGCCGCGTACTTCGCCTTCATGATGTTCGGCGCGTTCACCATCCGCGTGCCCGCGACGGGCTGGCGGCCGGAGGGCTACGTCCCGCCCGAGTCGCCGAGGCGGCTCGTCACCAAAGCCCATGTCCCCGTGGACGTCGCCTGGAGGACGCCGCAGTTCTGGCTCCTCTGGGCGGTCCTCTGCCTGAACGTGACGGCCGGGATCGGCATTTTGGGGCAGGCGTCGTTGATCTGCCAGGACATGTTCGGGGTGCCCGCGGCGGTCGGCGGCGGGTTCGCGGGCCTGCTCAGCCTGTCGAACATGGCCGGCCGCTTCCTCTGGTCGTCGGCGTCGGACCTGACGGGCCGCAAGGCGATCTATTGCGTCTACTTCCTGCTCGGGGCCGCGCTGTATGCCCTCGTCCCGACGGCGCAGCGGTCCCACAGCGTCCCCTTCTTCGTCCTCCTGACGGCCCTGATCATCTCGATGTACGGCGGCGCGTTCGCGACGATCCCCGCCTACCTCCGCGACCTTTTCGGCACGCTCCACCTCGGCGCCATCCACGGCCGCCTCATCACCGCGTGGTCGATGGCCGCCGTGCTGGGTCCGCAGTTGGTCAATTATATCTCAACTTATCGGATCGAACACGGCGTGGCGCAGGCCGAGGCGTACAACGCGACGATGTACCTGATGGCCGGCCTCCTGCTGGTCGGCCTGGCCTGCAACCTGCTGGTCCGCCCGGTCCACCCGCGGTTCCACGACGACGAGGCCCCCACCCCGGCCCGGGCGGGCACGAGCCCATGATGCCGACCGAGAAGAAGACCTCGCCGTTCCTGGTCGCGGCGGCCTGGGTCGTCGTGCTGATCCCATTGGGTTGGGGGGTCGTGCAGAGCGTGGACAAGTCGCGGCCCCTGTTCCGGCCGCCCGCGGCCTCGAAGGCCCTCCCCGCCCGGCGCCCGGGGGCGGTGGCACCGATCTTGCGTCAAAATACCCGGGATCGGACACGGCCGAGAGGCCACGCGAACCGGGGAGGCGACGCATGATGATAATGACGCGCGGAAATATCGAGATTCTCCTCAATTCTCCGGATGAGCGGGATTATGTGGTGAGCGCCTTCGCCGACCTCCGGGTCAAGGACGGGTTCCGCGACTCCTTCGAGCGGGAGCTGCGCAACGAGGCCCGCCAGGCCGGCGCGGCCTTGTCGGCGACCGAGGCGCGCAAGGTGCTCGACGCCAACGTCGAGGCGATCCGCGCGGCCGTGGCCGAGCAGGTGCCGCCCTCGGCGCGAGGGGTGGCCGTCTTCGCCTCGGCCCCGCGGGGGATGCGGCACGCGATCGCGCTTGACTTCCCGGTCGAGAACCGCCTGGTCATCGACGAGGAACCGTTCCTGCTCCCGCTCCTGGAGCGCTGGCACGGCGAGCCGGCGTACCTCGTCGCCCTGATCGATTCGAATCATGCCCATATCTACGAGGCACGTCACGGCGGGCTCGATGAGGTCGAGGACCTCGAGCGGCCGGACGTCCACATGGACCTCCAGCGCGACAAGCCGCGGTTCAACTACAAGAAGCGGTTCGACCAGGCCTTCCACGAGTTCCTCCGCGGCGCCGAGGACGACCAGTACCTCAAGGGGGTCGCCGAGGCGGTCGCCAATCACTGGGCGCAGGGAGACTTCCAGGGCCTGATCGTCATCGGCCGGTCGTTCATCCGAGGCGCCATGCGTCGGCTCCTGCCCAAGGAGCCTGCCGCGGCGATGATCGAGGCCGAGCCGCACGCGACGGTCGTCTCGGCCGACGAGGTGGCCGCCGAGGTCGCCCGCGTCGTCGAGCGGTGGCACGCCGGCCGCGACGCGGCGGTCGCGCACGAGCTGGCCCAGCGCCGCAAGGAGGGCCACCTGCTCGCCGAGGGGCCGACCGACGTCCTCGACGCGCTCCAGCAAGGCCGCGCGACCTCGGTGATCGTCGGCCGCTCCCGGTCGATCCCCGGCGCGGCCTGCCGCGAGTGCGGCTACGGCTTCGGCGCCCCGGTCGCCACCTGCGTCTACTGCGGCGGCCGTTGCCGGACCGTCAACGCCGTGCAGGACATCCTCGGCCGCGCCTTGAGGCAGCGCGTGCCCCTCCACCTCTACCAACCTGGCGCCGACGCCGACCCGGTCGCCTCGGCCGGCGGCGTCGCGGCCTTCCTCCGCGCCGGGGCGAACTGGGCCCCGGGCACCGTCGCCGCCGCCGGCCCCGAGCGGGCAGGGCATGCTGAGGGGTGACGTTGTGGCCGGGGCCTCGGGAGGGCGGTACGATCGGGGACGCCCCGACCGATCGACCCCGCCGGAGCCTGTGCATGGCCACGGACCGCGAGCCCCGCGTCATCATCGAGCCGTTCAAGATCAAGATGGTCGAGCCGATCCGGCTCACCACGTCGGAAGAGCGCGAGAATATCCTAAAATCGGCACACTTCAACCTGTTCCAGGTCCGCGCCGAGGACGTCATCATCGACCTGTTGACCGACAGCGGCACCTCGGCGATGAGCAGCGAGCAGTGGGCGGGCATGCTCCGCGGCGACGAGTCGTACGCCGGCGCCCGGAGCTGGCACCGGTTCGAGGCGGTGCTCCGCGACCTGACCGGCATGCCGCACATCCTGCCGACGCACCAGGGCCGGGCCAGCGAGCGCATCCTGTTCGAGCTGATCGGCGGGCCCGGCAAGGTCATCCCGAGCAACAACCACTTCGACACCACCCGCGCCAACATCGAGCACTCCGGCGCCCGCGCCGTCGACCTCGTCGTCGCCGAGGGGACCCGCCCGCACGGCCGGCACCCGTTCAAGGGGAACCTCGACGTCGATCGCCTCGACGCTTTGATACGCGACGTCGGCGCGGCGAACATCCCCGTCTGCATGATCACCGTCACCAACAACAGCGGCGGCGGCCAGCCCGTCAGCCTCGCGAACCTGCACGCGGTCAAGGACGTCTGCAAACGCCACGGCGTCCCCCTCTTCCTCGACGCCTGCCGGTTCGCGGAGAACGCTTATTTGATCAAGCGTCGCGAGCCCGGCCACGCCGATCGCACGCCGAAGGCGATCGCCCGCGAGATGTTCGACCTGGCCGACGGCGCGACGATCAGCGCCAAGAAGGACGGCCTGGTCAACATCGGCGGCGTCCTGCTGATCCGCGACCACATGCTCGCCCAACGGGCCAATAATCTCTTGATCTTGACCGAGGGGTTCGTCACCTACGGCGGCCTCGCCGGCCGCGACCTGGAGGCGATGGCGCAGGGGTTCGTCGAGGTCCTCGACGAGGATTACCTCCACTACCGCATCCGGAGCGTCGAGTACCTCGGCGAGCACCTCCAATCGGTCGGCGTGCCGATCGTCGAGCCGCCGGGCGGGCACGCGATCTACATCGACGCCGCGGCCTTCTGCCCGCACATCCCGCCCGCCCAGTTCCCCGGCCAGGCGATCGTCTGCGCCCTCTACCGCGCGGCCGGCATCCGGGCCGTCGAGGTCGGCAGCGTGATGTTCGGCCAGGTCGATCCCGACACCGGCGAGTCGTCGCCGCCGGCGATGGAGCTTGTCCGTCTCGCGATCCCCCGCCGCGTC
>DASZMJ010000095.1:0-17356 GCA_035551935.1 Isosphaeraceae bacterium | reverse complement strand
CGCCCGCCCGGCGACCCGGGGACGGCAATGAGGGAATCCGCTCAGCGCGACCGGGGGGCGGTCGCGACGCTGCGGAGCGAGCGGCGGAGGAAGGCGACGACGTTCCAGCCGCTGAGCATCCCCAGGAGGTAGACGACGACGACCAGCAGGGCGAGCGGCGACGAGACCACCCAGCCCAGGAAACGGACTTGCACATAGGATGTGTTCTGCGCGGCGAAGATGCCGACGGCGCCGAGGAAGATCAGCAGGAAGAGGCCCAGGATCGTGCGCATCGGGGGTGCTCCCGGAAGAGGGGGAAGTCCGCTCGCATTCTAACATCAAAGGGCCTGCCTCAAGAGGGTCGGCCGGCGGGATTGGGCTTGACGGGGGCGGGGAGTTCGGGCAGATTCCGGCCGCAACTCGTCCGGGAATAACCTTCGGAAGAGGTCCAGGGCGAACGCACGTGTTTCGCAAATCCTTGTCCTGCAAGGATTTGCAATCTAGTGCACGGAATTCAACTAGTCGCAAGTTCTTTGCAGACAAGGATTTGTGAATTAGATGCGTTTGCCCTGGGAAGAGGTCGAGGATCGGATCGAAGTCCGGGAACGGGCGGGGGCCCGGCCGCGCGTGCCGGGTCGGGCCGTCGCCTCGCTTGGCCGGGGAGGGCCAACGATGGACCGTCAAGCCCGCCGGGCCGGGATCGGCCCGCTCGTCGTCACCGCGATCGCCGCCGCCCTCGGGGGGGGCTGCTCGGTCGTCCGCCCGCAGCCGGACAAGGGCGTCCTCGACGTCGCGACCTGGCCGCGGGATTGCCCCGTCCACAAGGCGCCGCTGGAGGTCGCCGTCGAGCCGGTCAGCCACGGCACGCCGCCGCCGGTCGACCCGGCCTACGCCGAGGCCCGCGCGCGCGACTTCCCCTACGCGATGACCCACATGTACGCGACGCACGGCCAGGAGGCCGAGTGGCGCGCCCACTACTGCCCCAGCTGCCGCGCCGTCGAGTCGCACTGGGAGCGCGACCACGGCCGCACCATCGAGGGGCCCGTCCAGGCCGTCCCCGCCGACGGCACCGCGCCGGCGCCGGCCGGCGACCCGAGGACGGCCGGGTCCTCGTGGCACGAGAAGGCGTTCAATTACCTGTTCGATAACCTGTGACGGCCGGGATGTCGTCTCCCCCTGGGGCGATCGGCGCCCGTCCTACGGGGAGAACGGGGCGAGGGTGGCGTCGAGCAGGAGGATGAGCTCGAGCCGCTGGAGGCGGCCGGCGAGGGCGGCGGCGGGGGTGCCGGGTCGGGCGCCGGTGCAGAGGTCGATCATGGCGAACGGGTCCCAGCGGCCGTCGCGGAGCAATCGGGCGGTGGGGACCGGGTCGCTGTAGTCTTCCAGCAGCTCGGCGGCGCCGGCGGCCAGGGGGGTGAAGACGGGGTGCGGGCCGACGCGACGGAACCAGTACGCGGCGTTGGCGGGGTCGGGCTCGCGGCGGTGGGCGACGCCGTGCCAGTAGGCGGCGACGGCCCGCTCGCCGCGGTCCTCGGCCTCCTGGGCGGCGTGGTGGCTGTCGTTCCAGAAGTCGTGCGCCTGCAAGAGCCCGGCGGCCAGTGCCAGCCGCGCGGGCCGGGCGGCGTCGGGGAAGATGCCGGCCAGGGCGGGCTCGGAGAGCGACGGGGCGAGGGTCGGCCACTGCGGGGCCGCCCGGGTCGGCGGCGGGCCGTCGTCGGGCCGGGGGCCCAGGGCGGCGAAGGCCAGGGCCGCGACGACGTCCCGGGGCGCGAGCGACGTCGCCGCGACGACCTCGATCGGCCGCGCGCCGGCGGTCAGACGGTCGAGCACGTCGGCCAGCGGGACCCGGCCGGTCCCGAGCACCCGGCGGCCGTCGTGGAGCTGGAGGCGGTCGAGCAGGGTCGTCATTTCGTCGGGGTCCGGGTCGGGGTCGGGGGTCGGGGGCCGTCGGGCTTCGGCGCGTCGAACGGCACGGCGCGGGGGTCGGGCAGGGTGTTGTCGTGGACCAGCGCGGCGCGGCGGCCGGCGAAGAAGTCGGCGTCGTCGGCCACGTCGAGGTTGTAGACCTGCTGCGACGGCCCCGGCTCGATCGCGACGACCGCCGCCGGGCCCACGAGCAGCCGGAGCGGGTCGCCGGGCTTGAGGTCGCGCGCCATCACCCAGCCCCGGCCGGCGACCCAGAAGCGGTGGAAGGTGCTGGCGACGACCTCGTCCCCCTCGAGCTTGATCTTGAGCGTCTTCGACGGCGGGTTGTGGTGCGTGAACAGGACCGGCCGGAAGCTCAACGCGCCGGTCGTCGTGTCCTGCGCCAGCACGAGGTCGCCGACCCGGATCTCCTCGATCGGCCGGGGGCCGGTCCGGGTCCGGACGAGCGTGCCGGCGCCGAAGCAGCTCATGCGATCGAAGGCGACCGGGGCGCCGAGGAACGGCTCGACGGGGATCGGCGCCGGCTGGTAGGCCACGGGGACGTCCTCGACGACGGTGGGGCGGTCGAGCCTGGGCTTGGGGGGCGTGTAGGCGTAGCCGAGCTGGTCGACCCACCAGGCCTTCCACTTCTCGCGGTCGGCGCCGAGGCCCTGGCCGGAGACGTCCTTGAGGATCGCGGCGACGCGGTCGTTGCCGTCCTGGATCGCGCGGTTGACCTTCTCGATCATCGCCACGTCGGCGCGGAGCTGCTGCGCGGCGACCGCCGCCGACAACTGCGCCTGGGCCTGCAACCGGCCGATCGGGATGTCGGCCTGGATCGGCGACGTGAAGTTGAAGCTGGTCGTCGGCATGAGCGGCGCGGCCAGCGCGCTGGCCTGGATCATGATCTGGAAGGGGTTCATCATCGGCAAGCCGCCGAAGGCCCCCGGCGCCAGCGCCCCGGCCCCGATCTGGGCCCCGGCGGCGCCGAGGGCGTGCGCGCCGGAGGCGCCGACGCCGGCCTGGTTCATCATCCCCTGCAACGCCTGGGCGGCGGCCGGGTTGGTCGCCATCGTGGCCGTCGGCGGGAAGAAGGACCTCCAGTTGGCGAAGCCGGTCTCCACCAGGCCGAGGGTGCGACGGGCGACGAGGTTGCCGTTGGGGTCGAGGCCCAGCACGTCGCCCGGCATGAGGACGGCCTGCGGCACGTCCTGCGGCCGGTAGTTCCGCTGGAGGTTCGCCTCCTTGCCCTCGATGAAGAGGACCCCCGGCTGGCCGGGACCGTTGACGTCCCTGACCTCGAACTTGATCGGGTCGCGCAGCAGCGCGATCAACACGTCGGCGAACTCGCGCGGGTCGCGGTGGCGGAGCGTGGCGGCGGCGGCGCGGCGGACGGCGACGGGATCGGCGAAGACGGCCATCATGGCCAGGGTGCGCGAGGCCTGCGGCGAGTCGATCTGGCCGAGGAGCTGGACGGCGCGGAGCTGGTCGGCCTCGCCGCCGCGGGCGAAGACGCGGAGGATCGCCGGCACGGCGCGGGGGTCGGTGACGCCGGCCAGCGCGGCCTCGGCGGCGTCGCGGCGGCCCTTGGCGCCCAGGGCCTTCTGCCACTTCTCGAACGAGGCGGTCCAATGCCGGTCGGCCTTCCGCTGCGCCTCGGCCTCGGCCTTGGCGGCGGCGAGGTCGGCGTCGGTGGCCCAGCGGCCGTCGCGCTTCTTGTAGCCGAGCCGCTTCCAGGCGACGTCGCGCCTCGGGTCGAGGCGGACGACGGTCGCCAGGTGGGCCCGCGCCTCGGGCTTCAGGCCGTGCTGCTCGCACCAGAGGGCCAATGTCCACTGGCCGTCGGCGGTCTCGGGCGCCGCGGCGCGGCGGCGCTCGTACTCGGCCAGCGTGGCGGAGAGCTCGGCGTCGGCCTTGACCCGCGAGGCGATGACATCGGGCCGCGCCCAGCTTTCGCCGTCGTGCACGTGACCCACCAGGCCGCGGACGAGGGCGTTGGACGGGGCCTTCAGGAGCGCCAGCGCGAGCTGCTTGCGGCGCTGCTCCGGCATGTGGTGCGCCTCGCACCAGAGGGCCAGCCGCACGTGGGGCACGGCGTCGCTGCGCGACTTCGCGGCGGCGTCGCGGCGGCGCTCGTACTCGGCCAGCTCGGCCTCGGTCGGCTTCGGCGGCGGCGGCTTGGGTTCGTCGCCGGCCAGCAGCGCCGCGCAGGCGAGAATCAGGGGGAACATCGCCGATCCTCCTCGCCGAGGGTCATCGGGGGGTGATGATCGCCGAGGCGCGAACGGCCCGGCCGCGACCGAGGTCTCGGGACCACCTCATTGCAACCCCCGCGCCGAAGGGGCCGGCGGCGGCCGGCCCCCTTGATCGTAAGGCGTGATTCCGGCAAGCTCAAGGGCGAATCCCCGCCGCCGAGGGTCGGCGCGGGCCGGGGACGTCCCCGGGTCGACCGCACCAGGATTCTGGTGTCGCCGGGAGGATGCTCATCGAGGGAAAGGGCCGGTGATGGATGACGAGGCGACCCGGCTGACGCTGCTCGGCCGTCGCGAGATCGAGGCGAAGGTCGTCGGCCCCCTGGTCCGGGCCTTCGAGGCCGAGTTCGGCCGCGAGCGGACCCTGGAGGTCCTCCGCCGCGTCATCGCCGACCTCGCCCGCCAGGGGGGCGCCGAACTGGCCGAGTCGATCGGCTCGGCCAGCCTCGAGGCGTTCGCCGCCGCGCTGGGCCGCTGGAGCGAGGGGGGTGCCCTGGAGCTCGACGTCCTCGAGCAGTCGCCCGAGCGGCTCTCGTTCAACGTCACCCGCTGCCGCTACGCCGAGCTCTACCGCGCCCTCGGCCTCGCCGACCTCGGCGCCAGCCTCTCCTGCTGCCGCGACTTCGCCCTCGTCGAGGGCTTCAACCCCGCCATCCGCCTCCGGCGCACCCAGACCATCATGGAAGGGGCGCCCTACTGCGACTTCCGATTCGCCGCGGACGGCGAAGGTGAATGAACAGGCTTCCTTTGATCCGAGGACCCGGCATGAACCGCACGACCCTCTCGACCCTCCTCTTGACGCTGCCGCTCGCGGCCGCGGCCCAGGCCCCGGCGCGGGACGCCGAGTCGCTGGCCAAGGAGATCCTGAAGAAGGGCGCCGCGACGTTCGACGAGCGCAACGCGCCCCGCATGGCCGCGACCTTCGCCGACGACGGCAAGATCGTCATCGTCGGCAAGGACCCGGAGACGGGCGAGTACCGCGAGCTGATCCGCAAGGAGGGGCGGACCGAGATCCAGGAGTTCTACCGCGGCGTCTTCGGCGACGGCGTCGGCAAGGCCACCTCGCGGAACAACGTCGAGTTCGCCCGCCTCGTCGCCCCCGACCTCCTCGTCATCCACGGCACCTTCGAGCCCGACGTCGAGGCCCGCGACAAGGTCGCCTTCGTCCAGGAGCGCGTCAAGCAGGGGGACGCCTGGCTCGTCCTCAACCTCCGCATCTACCGGAAGCCCGAGTGACGGCCGCGCGTCGGCCGCTCAGCGTTCGAACGGCGGCCGATACTCGGGGTCGAGCCGGCTGAAGTAGTGGTCGAACGCCAGGAACAGGCAGCGCGAGTAGCGGAAGAAATAGAGCGGGAAGACCAGGCAGAAGAGCACCAGGGGTACGATCAGCCATTGCACCGGCCGGCCCAGCCAGAACATCGGCACGAGGTAGGCGACCGTGACGATCAGGACCGTCAGGCCGTAGTTGAAGTAGATCGACCCGAGGAAGTAGCCCGGCTCGCGCTCGAACCAGAGCCCGCAGTGGTCGCAGCGCTTGCGCATCCGGAGCCAGCCGGCGAAGACCGGCCCGACCCCGCAGACCGGGCATCGCAGCCGCATCGCCCGGCCGAACAGCACCCACGCCCGCTCGGGCGGCTCGAACCTCCCCGACTCGGTCGGATTCGGCGGCTCCATCGGTCGATGCCCCTCAGCGGCCGCTCCCGGAGGCGGCGACGGCCCCGCCCTCGACTTCGACCTCGAGCGTCCGCACCTGCCGCAGGTTCGCGAGGTAGACGCACGCGCTGACGAGGCCGCCGGCATACATCAGGACCCGATATCCGAGCATCGCCACGGCGCCGTCGGGATGTCGGACGAGTTTGAACAATTGTTCGCTCGCCTGCTCGGTCACGCCCAGGGCCCCGAACGGCAAGGGGATGGCCGTCGTGAAGAGCGTCGGCGGCACGACCAGGAGGTGATCGGCCAGGCTCGGCGCCGCCCCGCGGAAGAGGGCGAGGCTGACCTCGTAGAAGGCCAGGACGTAGAGCGAGTGGATGCCCACGGCCATCCCGAGCACGCCCGCGATCGTGCCGAGCCGGCCGCGGTAGGCCGACGCCATCGCCACCAGCTCGACGACCATCGCCTCCAGCTTGGCCCTGCCCGACACGAGCCATTCCAGGGGCCGATAGAGCGCCGGCGTGAACAGCACCGCCAGGCCCAGGAACCCCATCCCGACGGCCGCCCAGACGACGACGATCAACGCCCGCGCGCCGCCCTGCGCCGCCGGCCAGGCGAACAGGCCGGAGAGCCCCGCGAGCACGAACAGGCCGAGCAGGCCGAGGATGCGGTCGATGACCATCGACGCGATCGCCCGCGTCTTCCGGGCCTGCTCGCGGCAGAGGAACGCCGCCTTCACCACGTCGCCGCCGACGGCGCCGGGGATCACCAGGTTGAAGACGTTGCCGATGAACCCCAGCCGCAACGCGTCGCGGAGCCGGAACGGCAGGCCCAGGGCGCGGACCAGGATCGACCACCGCACGAACGTCAGCACCAGCGCGACCATGTAGATCCCGAAGCCCAGGGCCATCCGGTCGAGGTCGGGCTTGCCCGCGATGACCGCGCCGATCTCCCTGCGCTTGAGCCAGACCGTCAGGCCCAGCAAGGCGAACGCCAGGGCGATCAGGGCGGCGTTGAGGAGCCGGGCGCGCGCGTTGGGGGGCGTCCTGGACATCGCTCAGAGCGCCCCCTTCGTCGACGGCACGCCGGTCGTCCTCGGGTCCGGCTCGCAGGCCATCCGCAACGCGCGGGCCAGCCCCTTGAAGATCGCCTCGCTGATGTGATGGCTGTTGGACCCGTGGTGGAGCAAGACGTGCAAATTCATGCGCCCGTGGACCGTCACCGCCTGCCAGAACTCGGCGACCAGCTCGGTGTCGAAGGTGCCGACCTTCTCCGTCGGGAAGGCCACGTTCCAGACGCGGAACGGCCGCCCCGAGAGGTCCACGGCGCAGGTCACGAGCGTCTCGTCCATCGGCAAGGTCGCGTGCCCATAGCGCCGGATGCCCGCCCGGTCGCCGAGCGCGCGATCGATCGCGGCGCCGAGGCAGATGCCGACGTCCTCGGTCGTGTGGTGCGCGTCGACGTGCGTATCGCCGGCGCACGAGACGGTCAGGTCCATCGCCGCGTGCCTGGCGAACAGCTCGAGCATGTGGTCGAGGAACCCGACCCCCGTGCCGACCTGCGCTCCCCCCTCGCCGTCGAGGTCCAGCGTCAGTCGGATGTCGGTCTCCCTCGTCGTCCGGCCGATCTCGGCCCGTCTCCCGGCCACGTGGTCGCCCCCTTCCTGTCGTCGGCCCGATGCCCCGCCCACTCTACCAGGAAAACCGATCCCGCTCGACCCTTGGATTCGGCGGTCGGGGGTGTTATGATCCTCGCGGTCATAATACTTGCCCATCTTGCCCAGGGTCACATCATGAGCCGTCGACGCGCGGGTTTCTCGCTCATCGAGCTGCTCGTCGTGATCGCGATCATCGGGGTGTTGATCGGGCTGTTGCTGCCGGCGGTGCAGCGGTCGCGGGAGGCGGCGCGATCGGTCCAGTGCCAGAGCAACCTGCACCAGATCGGCCTGGCGGTCAACCAGTATTACGACTTCTGGAACGGCCAGTTCTTCCTCCACCACCCGTTCGAGGCCGACGTCCTCTCGAACCTCGGCGACGCCGAGTCATTCGCCGAGATCTACTGGGAGGACAAGGTCAAGCCCTGGATCAACCCGAGGTTCGCCGACGACTCCATCGCCAAGGGGGGGACGGCGATCGTCGAGGAGGAGCTCTACCGCTGCCCGTCGGACATCTCCGAACGCGTCGCATACACGACGCCGGGGGGCGGGGTCGACGGGATCTCGAACCGGACGAGCTACCTCATGAACTCGCTGTTGAGCCACAGGACGAGGCGGTACGGGCGCTGGGGGTTCGTGCGGTTCCAGAACCAGATCGGCACCTCGAACTTCGTCGCCTTCAACGAGCGCGACGCCGCGGGCATCCTGTCCAGCCCGCTGGCCGGCGACCCGAGGCAGGACGACTACGACCTCTGGCTCGGCACCGACGTGCTCGACACCTGGATCCCCTGGACCCGCCACGGCCGTGCCAACGTCCTGTTCCTCGACGGCCACGCCCGCTCCATCAGCCGCGAGGACGCCTACCGCGCCATGTACCCCGGCGGCGGCGTCCTGAAGGATCAGCATTTCTACCCGAATTGAATCGATTCTATCGCCCGTTGCCGAGGATCTCGCCGAGCGCCTCGAGGAGCCGGTCGATCTCGGCGTCGGTGCCGACGGTGATCCGGAGGCCGTCGGCATGGCCGGGGTAGCGCATGAGGCGGACGAGGATCTTGCGGGCCTTGAGCGCCTCGTAGACCGGGGCCGCGGCGGGGCCGCCGGTGCACCAGACGAAATTGGCCTGGCTGTCGGGCACGTCGTAGCCGAACTCTCGCATCGCCTGCGTCAGGCGGCGGCGGGTCGCCAGGACCTTCGCCCGGGTCTCGGCCTGGTAATCGCGGTCCTCGATCGCCGCGGTCGCGCCGACGAGGCTCAGGGTGTCGCAATTATAGGAGTCCTTGACCTTGATGAATTCCTCGACCAACTCCGGCCGCGCGATCCCGTAGCCGAACCGGAGGCCGGCGAGGCTGTAGCCCTTGCTCAAGGTCCGGAGGACGATGACGTTCGGGTGCTCGGCGACGAGGCCGACGCAGTCGGAGTCGGCGAAGCTGACGTAAGCCTCGTCCACGACCAGCGGGCAGTCGAGCGCCCGCGCCAGGCGGCCGACGGCGTCGGGCCGCAAGGCGGTGCCCGAGGGGCTGTTCGGGTTGGCCAGGAACGCCAGCCGCGCCCCCGGCACGGCGAACCGGGCCGGGTCGAGCGACCAGTCGGCCTCGAACGGGACCTCGACCGGCCGCGCCGCCTGGAGCTCGGCGAGGGTGCGATAGAGGATGTAGCTGGGCGTCGGGTAGACGACCACGTCGCCGGGGCCGGCGCAGGCGCGGGTGACGATCGTCAGGAGGTCGTCGGAGCCGTTGCCGCAGAGGATGTTGGCCGGCTCGACCCCGTGCAAGCGGGCCGCCGCGACGCGGAAGGCGTGGCCGACCGGGTCGGGGTAGAGCCGGAGCCGGTCGTCCAGGGCGCGGGCGATCGCCTCGAGCACCCGGGGCGACGGCGGGTAGGGGTTCTCGTTCGTGTTGAGCTTGGTGAAGCCCCCGTCGCGCGGCTGTTCCCCCGGCACGTAGCCGGCCATCCGGGCGATGTGGCCTTGGACGGCTCGTCCCTCGGTCATGCTCGGGTTCACTCCGGTTCTTCCTCGGGGGGCGGCGGCGGCGGCTTCGGGATCACGCCCGGGCCGGCCGGCCGGGCCTGGTCGGGGGGCGTGATCGTCTTGGTCGTCGGCGCGGCCCCGCCGGAGGGCCGGGGGCCGAGCGGGGCGACCGTCGGGGTCGCGATCGTCGCCGGCCGTCGCGACTCGCGCAGGCTGCCGACGGCCATCGACGCCAGGCCGGGGATCGTCAAGATCATCACCACCGAGATCACGAACGCATGCGGCGGGTGGAACTCGAAGAGCAGGGTGAAGACCACGAACCAGATCACCGCCTGAAGCAGCAGCCAGTGCTTGCTGGTGGTGAACATCGTCGCGTATTCCAGCGGCAGCACCGTCAGCAAGGCCGCCAGGGCGAACGTGCCGACCGCCACCTTGATCGGGAAGTGGCGCGTGGGCTCGGCGTAGAGCCAGTTCTGGCCGTACTCGACCGTGATGTAGGTCGTCACGAACAGGGCCAGCCAGTAGATCAGGAACGGCACGATCATCGCGCTGAAGGACATCGGCCCGGCCCCGCCACGCGCCCTCGATCCGGATCGCAGCGGCCTCGCCCCGCTGTCCCCCTATCCTACCGTCCCCGCCGTCGGTCCGCCACGCGACACTGCTCCGGGTTGCCGGGGCGGGGCGGTCGTGCGACAATCGCCGGGCGACGGCCCCCTCGGCCCGGTGGCGTCGCCGAACGTCCAGGATAGGATCGGTTTGTGACCGAACAGGCCCCCGGCGCCGCGCCCCGAGTCGCCGTCGCGATCCCGTGCTTCAACGAGGCGGCGGCGATCGCCGGCGTCGTGGCGTCGTGGCGGTCGGCGTTGCCGGCGGCGGCCGTCGTGGTCTTCGACAACAACTCGACCGACGGCACCGCGGCCCTGGCCGAGGCGGCCGGGGCCCGGGTCGTGCCGGTCGCCGAGCAGGGCAAGGGACACGTCGTCCGCGCGATCTTCGCGACCCTGGCCGACGTCGACGCCGTGGTCATGATCGACGGCGACGGCACGTACCCGGCCGACGCCGTCGGCCCGTTGCTGGCCCCCGTCCTGGCCGGCGCGGCGGACATGGCCGTCGGCGCGCGGGTGCCGGTGGCCGAGGCGGGGGCGATGTCGCCGCTGCGAGGGGTCGGCAACGTCCTGATCCGGTCGGCCTTCCGCCTCCTGATCGGCCGGGGGCCGGGCGACCTGCTCTCGGGCTACCGCGTCTTCGGCCGTCGCTTCCGCGAGGCGGTCCGGGTGCGATCGGCCGGCTTCGAGATCGAGTCGGAGCTGGCCTGCGAGGCCGTGGCCCGCGGCCTCCGCGTCGTCGAGGAGCCCGTGCCGTACCACCCCCGCGTCCCCGGCACCGTCAGCAAGCTCCGCGCCTTCCGCGACGGCCGCCGCATCCTCCGCACCATCCTGCTCCAGAGCCTCCGCCTCCGTCCCTGGCGGCCGATCCTCCTGGGCGTGCTCGCGATCGCGGTCGTGGCGGCGTTGGCCTGGGCGGTGTGGAGGTGAGGGAAAAGGGCGAAGGACAGAGGGCAGATGGCAGGGAAAGCAATCAATCGGCCCGCTTGGTGACGGCTTCGAGGGCGCGCTTCAGGGCGTCCCAGGTGACGGGCTTCTCGAGGTAGCCGTCGACGCCGGCCTCGGCGATCCGGCGCTGGTTGAGGACGGAGACGTCGCCGGTCAGGGCGAAGATGGGGAGGTCGCGGGTCGCGGGGTCGGCGCGGAGGGCCAGGGTGGCGTCGATGCCGTCCATGACGGGCATGTTGACGTCCATCAGGACGGCCAGGGGTCGCTCCTGGCGGACGACGTCGAGGGCATCGCGGCCGTTGCCGGCCTCCAGGGCGCGATAGCCCATGCGGCGGAGGACCTTGGCGAGGGTCTGGCGGCTGGTCAGGTGGTCCTCGACGACGAGGATGGCGCCGGTGGCGGCGGCGGGCTCGTCGCTCGTCGGGCTCGGGGCGGCGGCTCGGGGCGCGGCGGCGAGGACCGTGGCGGGCAGGGCCAGGGTGAAGGTGCTGCCACGGCCGGGCTCGCTCCGCAGCGTGATCTCCCCCTTGAGCAGGTTGGCCAGCCGCCGGCAGATGGCCAGGCCCAGGCCGGTCCCCTCGCCGGGGGTCCGGCGGGCGTGGTCGAGCGTGGCGAACTCGTCGAAGATCCGCTGCTGGTCGGCCGGGGCGATGCCGACGCCGGTGTCCTCGACGGCGATCCGGAGCTGGTCGGCGGTACGTTCGGCGCGGAGGCGGATGTGGCCCTGCTCGGTGTACCGCAACGCGTTGGAGAGCAGGTTGCAGAGGACCTGCTTGACCTTCGAGCGGTCGGTCTCGACCGTCGCGGCGGCCAGGTCGCCGGGCTCGAGCCGCACGTCGAGGCCCTTGACGCGGGCCTGGACCTCGATGCTCGAGAGCGACTCGGCGAGCACCGGCCCCAGCTCGAAGTGGGAGGTCTCGACGGGCAGGGCGCCGGCGTCGATCTTGGTCAGGTTCAGCAGGTCGCCGAGCAGGTCCAGGACGTTGCGGACCGCGTGGCGGATCGTCCGCAGGCACTGGACGACCTCGGGGTCGTCGTCGTCGCGGCGGTAGAGCTCCAGGAGCTGGACCGAGAGGACGACGGCGTTCAACGGGGTGCGGGCGTCGTGCGAGAGGGCCGAGAGCAGCCGGGTCTTGTGCTGCGACGACTCCTCGGCGAGCTCGCGCTGCTGCTGGAGGGCCTCCTCCAGCTCGACGCGCTCGGTGATGTCGAGGCAGGAGCCGAGCAGGCCGAGGAACCGGCCGGCGGCGTCGTGGTAGGGGGTGACGCGGTCGGTGACCCAGCGGTCCTGGCCGTCGTGGCGGCGGCGGCGGTAGGTGATCTCGAACGACTCGCGGCGGGCCAGGGCCGCGGCGAAGGCCGCGGCGGCGGCCTCGAAGTCGTCGGGGTGGATGCCGTCGGCCCAGCCGTCGTCGGCGCCGTGCCGGCCGCGGAAGTCGCGCCAGGTCTGGTTGACGTAGTCGACGTGGCCCTCGGCGTCGGCCCGCCAGATCATCACCGGCGACCGCTCGGCGATGGCCCGCGACCGGGCCTCGGCCACGGCCAGCTCGGCCTCGAGGCGCTTCCGGTCGGTGATGTCCAGGCAGGTCATCACGGCGCCGGTGACCGCGCCGTCGCGGACGATCGGCGCCGAGGAGAAGGTGGCGGGGACGAACGTCCCGTCGCGGCGGAGGAAGACGTCGTCGCCGCGGGCGGTCCGGCCGTCGCGCAAGGGCGACAGCAGCGGGCACTCCTCGGCGGTCCGGGGGGTGCCGTCGGGGCGGGTGTGGTGGATCGTCGCCTGCAGGTCGCGGCCCAGCAGCTCGGCCGCCGGCCAGCCGAACATCCGCTCGGCGGCCGGGTTGGCGAACGAGACCCGGCCGTCGCGGTCGACGGCGAAGACGGCCTTGGCGAGGTTGTCGGTGATCGTCCGGCTGAAGACGAGCTGGTCGCGCAGCCGCGCCTCGGCCCGCTTCAACTCGGTGATGTCCTGGGCCACCGCCATCGCCCCGGCCAGGGCGCCGGCCGCGTCGTGCAATGGCACGGCGCCGACGAGCATGATCCGCTCGCCGCCGGGGGTCCGCCAGTGGATCTCCTCGCCCTCGACGGGCTCGCCCCGCAGGGCGCGGGCCAGCGGCAGCGCGTCGGCCTCGAGCGCCCGGCCGTCGGGCCGGTCGATCCGGTAGTGCGTCGCGGCCCGGCGGACGTCGAGCGAGCCGACGACCGCCTCGGCGGGGAAGCCCTGGAGCCGCTCGGCCTCGCGGTTGATCGCGGTCATCGTCCCGTCGGCGTCGCAGACCCAGACGCAGACCGGCAGCGACTCGAGGACCGTGACGAGCTTGGCGCGTTCCCCCTCGGCCGCCAGCAGCGCCCGTCGGGTCGCCTCGCGGCTCGCCTCCGACTCCCGCCGGGCCTCCTCCAGCGCCGCGTGCGACTCCTCCTGGAACTGGGCGACCGCCGCGGCGGTCGCCTCGGTCAGCACATCGTTGATGGCCGCCAGCACGGCCTCCAGCCCCTCGAGGTCGGAGGGGTGTTCGCGGGCGTAGGCGAACGTCGCGCGGCTCAGCTCGCCGCGGAGCAGGCCCAGCTCGGCGACGACCGCGGCGATGTCGTAGCCCTGGCGATACCGGGCCCGGCCGTGCTTGCGACCCTCGCTCGCCGCGTCGGTCGGCCGGCCGCGGAGCCGCCCGGCCAGGCGGTCGAGCAGCTCGGGCACGTGGTCGAGGATCTCGCGGTACGACAGCCCATCGCTGTCGGGCACGTCCGGGCTGCGTTCCACCGCGGCCCGCCAGACGGCGAGGATGTCGTCGGCGCGTGCATCCAGGTGGTCCGCCAGCAAGGCGGTTCCAATCATGATCCGGGCCTTCCGGGTCGCTGGGACGCCATCGTCAGGGGATGTCTCTGGCGGAAGTGGGCCCTCGGCTCGGCTCGACGACCGGGGTGGCCCGTCGCCGACGAGACCGGAGGGGGGCTGCGGCTCGGTGCCGGCGGCGGGATCATCGTGCCGGCGGTCGATTCTCTCTCTATCTGGACCTCAGTATCCTCGGGCCCGGCGCCGACTGTCAAGCCGGGCGCGGGCGCCGTCGGCGCCGGGGCCGATGGGTCGGGCCCGCCGCGGCCCCCGATTTGCCGCCGAAAGGCGGGTGGCCGACGGCGGCCGGTGCCGATCCCTCGAACCCCGGAGCGCGATCATGTCAAGCCGAGACGACTTCCCGCGCCGGCTGGCCCTGGGGGCCGCGGCGGGGCTGGCCGGGACGGTCCTCTTGCAGGCCCTCCGGGCCGTCAACCAGCGGGTCGCCCCCAGGACCATGCCCCCGATCCGCCACGACCCCGGCCCCTTCATGGTCGAACGCGCCGAGGGCGCCCTCCCCGAGGGCCTCCGCCGCCGCATCCCCGAAGGCGTCGAGTCGGCCGCCTCGCGGGGGCTCGGGGTCGGCTACGGCCTGACCTTCGGCGCCTTGTACGCGGCGCTGCGGCCCCGGGGCGGCCCGGCCCTGGCCGACGGCGTCGCGCTGGGCCTGGCGACCTGGGCCGCCGGCTACCTCGGCTGGCTCCCGGCCCTCGGCCTGATGCCCCCGGTCTGGCGCCAGCACGCCGGCCAGGTCGCCCTGCCCGTCGCCCAGCACGCCGCCTTCGGCGTCGCCACCGTCGCCGCCTACGACGCCCTCCGGCGCGCCTCCGGGGCCGTCGCCCCTCACGATCGCCCAGGCGCCCCGAGCTCGCGGACGATCGCCGCGTCCTCGGCGACTTGATTGCTGAACTGTTGATACATGCCGACGATCACCGCGTCGGTCGGCTTGATGCCGGCGAACGCCTCGGCGAAGCCGCGACGGACCTCGGCCGGCGTGGCGACGCGACGGCCGGCGGCCAGCACCTTGTAGGCCAGGCAGGGCTTCTTCGTCGCGCGGATGACCCCGAACATCCGCGGCGGGTCCGACGCCAGGTAGACCTCGCCCAGGGGCAGCTCGCCCACCAGGGCCCGCGTCTCCTCGCGGGGACGGGTCAGGTAGTAGAGACTGCACATGTAATAATCGACATCCCAACCGCGCTCCTCGGATTCGGCGATCAGGGCCGGGTCGTGCGCCGAGAGGCCGACGAGCACGCCGCGGTCGCGGATGCGCTTCAGGAGGTCGACCAGCACGCCCGTCTTCTTCTGGCGACGGAGCCGCTCGCCGAGCGAGCCGTGCGGCGCGATGCCGATCGGGCCGTGCTTCGCCGCGTCGTCGACGTGCTCGGGGTGCTTGTCCCAGTCCGGCTTGCCGAGGCAGAGCCATTGCATCCGACCCCCCTCGGCGCGGTAGCGGTCCACGTCGGCCAGGGTCCGCTCGGCGTAGCTGTTCTGGAACGTGTCGATCCCGCTCGCCGCGCACGCCTTCAGCAGCTCCATCACCCGGTCGGGCGTGTGCCACTCGGTCAAGTGCTTGTCAAAATGCTTGTTGAAATGCGAATATCCATAAATCGGGTTGCCGCCGATGATGAGCCGCGTGACGCGGTGGGGGCCCAGGGCGATCGTCGGCAGGGTCTCGGCCGGCTCGGCGGCGGCCGTCGTCGCGGGCAAGGCCCCGGCCGCCGCGGCGAGGCCGGCGGCCGTCCGGAGGAAGTCGCGGCGGCTGGCGGCGGCCTTCTTCGGCGTCATCGGGACCCCTCCTTCTTGTCCGGGGTGATCGCGACGTGGTCGAGGGTCGAGGTGTTCGTGACGTCCTGCTGGTGCGACGAGGCGACGAGGCCGACGTGGACCTTCGCCGGCATCTTGACCGTGTCGGTGCCGGCAAGGGTCCAGCTCTCGCCGTCGGCCGACTCGAAGGCGGAGAACTCGTCCCCCTTGCGGACGAGCTTCAGCCAGCGCGGCAGCTTGCCGCGGTCGATCCCGGGGTTGGTGTTCTTCGTGACCTCGCCCGTCTCGAACCGGCGCAGGAACTGGGTGCCGTCGGCCGGCGTGTCGACCATCGTCGCGTGCCGCGCACCGGCCTCGAGCGACTCGCGGACCATCACCCCGGCCTTGGCGTGCACGTTCGTGTCCTGCAACGCCGTCACCCGCGCCACGATCGCGCCGTCGCCTTCCATCGTTTGATAAACATAATGGAACCCATCCGCCTTGCCCCAGATGTCGAGCGTGCCGGTGATGACGAAGGTGCCGTCGGCGTCGCGGGCGTCCCCCTTGACGGACACGTCGCCGATGTCGCGGTGTTCCCAGGGGCTCGGCAGGGCGGCCGAGGAGGCGGACCTGTCGCGGTCCTTGAGGTGCGCGTCGAACCAGTCGGCGAACTGGCGGATATCCTTATCGATACCGGGCCAGCCGTGCCCGGCGCCGGGCTTGACGACGAGCTTGGCCTCGACGCCGGCCCGCTTGAGCTTCTCGACCATCAGCTCGGCCTGCTGGATCGGGACGAGGTTGTCGGCGTCGCCGTGGAGGATGAGCGTGGGCGGGTCGTCGGCCGAGGCGTGGTAGGCGGGCGAGATCCGCCGCGCCGTCGCCACGATCTCGGCCGGGTCGACGACCGCGACGAACTTGCGCTTGGCCGGGACGTACTCGCGGAAGTCGAACGGGGCGGGGAAGCCGTCGAGGATGCCCGCGCCGATGGCGTGGACGCCGGCTTTGCCGTAGTTGAGGAAGTCGGTCGGCGGGAAGAAGCAGGCGACGGCCTGCACTCGGCTCGACTCGCGGTCGACCGGGTCGTTGGCCTTCGGGTTGCCGAGGTCGCCGGCCGCCCCTTGCATCAAGGACAGGTGCCCGCCCGCCGAGCCGCCGTAGATGCCGAGGCGGTCGGGGTCGACGTTGTAGTCCTTCGCGTGGTGCCGGATGAACCGCAACGCCCGGTTCATGTCCTGGAGCACTTCGGGGATGGTGAACTTCGGCTGGCTCCCGTGGACGACGGCGAAGACGGTGTAGCCGCGGTCGGTCAGCGGCGTGATGAAGCCGATCGGGATGCCCTCGTGCGACGAGAACCAGCCGCCGCTGACGGCGAAGACGACGCCGATCCCGTTGGCCTTCTCCTTGGGGGTGAAGACGTCCATCGTCAAGGCCGTGCCGAACTTCCGGCCGTAGATCACGTCCTCCTTCCTCGTGAACGTCGGGCCGTCCGCCGCCGTCGCGTCGAGGACGGGCCCGGCCGCGACGGCGGCCAGGACGATCAGGGCCCAGGATCGGAGACAGTTCGACATCGCATCAACTCCCCTTCGAAGTGCTCGCGCCTCGGCCGGTCGCGCCGCCGACCCCCCGGCGCCGCGCCCACCGTAAGACGCCCCGCGGCCGTTTGCAAGGGAGTGCGGGTTGCCGCGGGGGTCGCGGGGCGATGAGTCCATGAGAGGCGTTCCGGTGATCTTCGGCGTCCCGCTCCGGGCCACCCGGCCGCGATTCCCCGCCCCCTCCTCGAACGGAACCAAACTGGCCGGTGGGTTCGTTCGGCGCGCG
>DASZMJ010000094.1:0-1711 GCA_035551935.1 Isosphaeraceae bacterium | reverse complement strand
TTCCGGGGTCGTCTCACGAGTCGCACCGAGGCGGCCGATCACGCCGACGGCCTCCCACCAGCCAGAGCCGAGTGTCCCCCTTTCGAAGCCGTCTTTGAGAGCCCAGAGGTTTGGAACCCCCTCTCTCATAGTTTCAATCCCGCCGGCCGTTCGACGAAACGAAGCCAATCCCCGGCCGCCGAAACGAAGCCAATCCGGCCTGCGAAACGAAGCCAATCCCCGGCCGCCGAAACGAAGCCGATCCCGATTCGTCCGCACCCGTTCGGCTTGGCGCGCCGGCCCGCGCCCTCGCGCCGCACGGGGCCGCACGAAGGCGAACGAGAGGGGACGCTCGGGTTCGGTCGGCGCGGGGCGACCGAGGGCCGTGGATCCCGGGGCTCCTCACACGGGTCCTCAGACGATCTCCCGGATGACCTTGCCCTCGACGAACGTCAGCCGCTCGTCGCGGCCGAGGTGGGGGTACGTCAGCCGGTGCTGGTCGAGGCCGAGCTGGTGCAGGATCGTCGCGTGGGCGTCGCGGAGGTGGTACGGGCTCTCGACGGCGCGGAGGCCGATGGCGTCGGTGGCGCCGACGACCGTGCCGCCCTTGATGCCGCCGCCGGCCATCCACATCGTGAAGCCCAGGTTGTGGTGGTCGCGCCCCTTGCCCGACTCGGCCTCGGGCGAGCGGCCGAACTCGCCGCCCCAGACGACCAGGGTACTCTCGAGCAGCCCCCGGCGCTTCAGGTCCTGGAGCAGGCCGGCGACGGGCGCGTCGGTCTCGGCGGCCTTGCGCGTGTGGTTCTCCTCGATGTCGTCGTGGGCGTCCCACTGCATGTTGCCCGCGCCGCCGCCGGCGACGACGCAGACGAACCGCACCCCGCGCTCGACGAGCTTCCGCGCCAGCAGGCAGCGGCGGCCGTAGTCGTTCGTCGGCTCCCGGCCGATCCCGTAAAGGTCGAGCGTCTCGCGGGGCTCGCGCGAGAGGTCGAGGACGTCGGGGGCCTCGGACTGCATCTTGAAGGCGAGGTCGTAGGCGTTGATCCGCGCCGCGAACTCGTCGTCGGACGGGTCGAGCGTCGCCCGGTTCAGGTCGCGGACGAGCGCGAGCGTCTTGCGCCTCGACTCGGGCGCGACCCCGGGCGGCAGGTCGAGGTTGAGCACGGGCCGGCCGCCGGGGCGGAACATCGTCGGCTGGTAGACGGCGGGCAGGAAGCCGTTGGCGTACATCGGCTGGCCCGCCTCGAGCGCGCCCTTCGGGTCGGGCAT
This sequence comes from Isosphaeraceae bacterium, assembly GCA_035551935.1. GTDB lineage: Bacteria > Planctomycetota > Planctomycetia > Isosphaerales > Isosphaeraceae > DASZMJ01. The sequence continues at coordinate 463 of DASZMJ010000094.1, read as the reverse complement.
CACCACGTAGGACGGCAGCGACCGGCTCTCCGAGCCGAGGCCGTAGAGCACCCATGAGCCCATGCTCGGAAACCCCGGGACGATCCGCCCGGAGAACAGTTCGTACTGCGCCGCCGAGTGAACGACCATGTCGCCGTGGCAGGACCGGATGACGGCGATGTCATCGATGCATCGGGCGGTCTGCGGGAAGAGGTCCGAGACCTCGATGCCGCTCTGGCCGTACTTCTGAAACGTCCGGCGGGTGCCGAGCAGCTTGGCGTTGCTCTGGACGAACTGGTATTTCGCCTCGCCGAACTCCTTCGGCCGCGATTGTCCTTCCAGCTCGTTCAGGAGCGGCTTGGGGTCGAACGTCTCCAGATGGCTCGGCCCGCCGGCCATGAACAGGAAGATCACCGAGGTGGCCCGCGCGGGGAGGTGCGGCGCCCTGGGCGAGAGCGGGTCGGCGCGGGCCTGCTCGTCGCCC
>DASZMJ010000093.1:0-7277 GCA_035551935.1 Isosphaeraceae bacterium | reverse complement strand
GGGGGCCTGGGACACCGAGGCCGCGCGGCGCGCCTGGCACCTGCTCGGCGGCCGCGAGGCGGGGACGGAGCGGTCGGCGGTCGGGGCGTGCATCGCGGAGGAGGTCGCGGCGCTGGAGTCGGAGCGGGACGCGGTCTGGGACGAGCTGGACGGCCCGCTCCGCCAGGAGGCGGAGGACCGGGCGCTCTTGGACACGAGCCCGGAGGGGGAGAAGCGATACCGGTACGAGGGTCAGGCGGTGCGGCACCTGCACAAGGTCATCGACCAGTTCTGCAAGGGTCGGCAGGGCTGGTTCGAGCCGAAATCGGGGGACCGGAGCTGGTCGGTGCCGACCGAACCCACCGCCGAAGGGCTGGAGGAGACGCTCCTTGCGACGGTCGGGGCGGCCGCGACGCCGGTCGCCTCCGACCCCGCACCCGCCCCGGCGCCGAACGAACCCACCGCCGAAGTCCTGTCCCACCCGCCGGTTGCGTCGGCACCTTTGCCCCCCTCGCCCCTCCGGGCAGAGGGCCGGGATGAGGGGCGGCCGGACCGTGAGAGCGTCATCCCCCCGGCCCCGCAGGCGCCTCACGAGCATGCAGGGCAAACGCATCTAATTCACAAATCCTTGTCTGCAAAGAACTTGCGACTAGTTGAATTCCGTGCACTAGATTGCAAATCCTTGCAGGACAAGGATTTGCGAAACACGTGCGTTCGCCCTGACGAGCATGCGACCGCCGGGGCCGCGCGCCCCTCCCCCTTGCCCCCCCGGGGCGAGGGCCGGGGTGAGGTTGCGCCGAACGAACCCACCGCCGAAACCAAAGAGCCACAAGGGGTTTCGGCTCGCATGCTGGACATCGGGGGGACGATCCGCCGCGAGTCGTTCACCGAGCCGCCGCGGCCCTTGCCGCCGATGGTCGTCGACGGCATCCGGGTGCGGTGACGGCCGAAACGGTGGATTGCACATACGGGAATCGCCCGTCGGGGGCCGGGCGCCGGAGAGGGTCCGCGCCGCGTCGGCCCACTCTCGCGGCGGAGAGATGGACCGCTATAATCGGCTGGCGCGGCCCTTGGTTTGGCGGATTCCCTGAGTCGGGCGGGCCCGGGAGCGGTATTAGACCAGGGCCGGGCGCAGGCGGACCGATCGCTCCGGAATTCAGCACACAGCACTCAGCACTTTTCCCCGAAGAGGATCCAACGATGCGACGATCGTGGGCGGCGTTGCTCGGGCTGGCGGTGCTGGCGGCGGCCTCGACCGCGGCGGCGGGGCCGGCGCGGTTCGACCCGAAGACGGGGACGTTCAAGCTGACGTACACGTATGCCGAGATACCGGGCGTCCAGGACTTCATGGCCAACTCCGGCGGCGCCCAGGCCGAGGAAGCCGCCGCGAGCGGCGAGGCGCGCGACCCGGAGGTCGAGCAACTCCTGGCCACGTACCTCGGCGACGTCAACCAGCTCCTCTTCCAGATCACCGGCGGCCTCGGCCGGATCGACCCGGTCATCACCTACGTGCCCGACGTCGCCGACGCCGACATCGTCATCGCCCTCAACCGCCCGTCGTCGCGGTTCGCCCTGGCCAACCTCGGCGCCGGCTCGGGCGACGGCACGGAGGGGCACCTGAACATCTACAAGCAGCCCCTGATGAACCAGGACCGCCGCACGGTGGCCGTGACGGTCACGCACGAGCTCTGCCACTACTTCTTCCGCCTGCTCGACGAGTACGACCAGGGCGGCAACCCCGCGCCCCGTTGCCCCTTGACGCCGGGCACCGGCTGCCTGATGGACAACTACAACATCCGCGGGTTCGCCGGCTGGCTCTGCGACTCGAGCAGCCACCCCCACAACGCCAACGCCGCCGAGTACGACCCCTTCGGCACCCACGCCGTCTCGTGCCACGACCTGATGCTCCGTTTCTTCAGCAAGAACCAGGTCGACGTCGGCAAGTTCTCCAGCAACGCGATCCTCGCCGCCCAGCCGGCGACGTCGGCCGCGACCCCCGCGGTCCCGACGATCGACCTCCGCCGCGCGGCGACCGACCCGAAGCTGACGGGCCTGCTCGCGAAGCTGAAGGCGCTGCGGCCCGCCGGCAAGCTGATCCAGGACGACCTGACGATGCTCCGCCAGGAGGCGCAGGGCGTGCTCAAGGGGATCGTCGCCGGCGCGGCGACCGGGACGGCGAGCCCCACGCTCTTCGACGCCGGCCTCCAGGTCGTCGGCCTGCTCGTCGGCGACCGCCTCGTGCCCGCGCGGCTGGCGCCGATCGAGGCGGCGCTGCTCGACGCGGCCAAGAAGGCCGCCGCGGCGCTCGGCGCCGGGGCCGGGGCCGGCGAGCGCCAGGTCCGCGTCCGCGACGCCCTGCTCGCCGCCATGCCCAACCTCCTACCCGGCGCCGTCGGCCTCGCGCCCGACGAGATGACCTTCCTCGACCAGGTGGCCGCCGACGCCACCGCGCCGGCAACGACCACGAACACGACCACGACCTCGGTCCAGGGCAACGCCATCGCCTTCTCCAAGCCGAAGGCGAAGAAGACGATGGTCATCGCCCCGGCGCCGATCAAGGCGGAGGTGGCCGGGGCGCCGATCGACCTGGTCGAGGTGCAGGGCGCGGCCTTCGACAGCTACTCGAAGCTGCGGACGGCGGGCGTCCGGCAGTTCGTCCGGCTCCTGAGGAGCCGCAACGTGGCGCTCTTGACCCCGTTCGACGACGGAGGGCTCGACCAGACCGACGACCTCGGCTACGGCCGGGTCGCCGCCAGTGACGACAAGAAGTCGAAGATCGCCACCGTCCTCGATGCCCTCGAGAAGACGAAGAGCGCCGACCCGCTCCACGAGGACGAGGCGGTCAAGAAGGCGATCGCCGCGGTCGCCGAGGACGAGAAGGCGGCGATCGCCTCGCGTCGCAAGCAACTCATGCAGGTGCTCGACTCCGTGACGCGGCAGGTCGCCGACGGCACGCTCGGCCGGGTGATCCTGCTGGTGCCGCCGGGGGGCCTGCCGGAGGAGCTCGACGGGCCGCTGAAGGCGCTCCGCGAGCAGGTCATCGGCAAGGTCGACGTCCGCCTCGACATCGCGCTGGTCGGCCGCGCGACGATCCCGGCCGCGCTCCGCGACCTCGCGCTGCGGTCGGGCGGGCTGGTCGTCACGATCACCGACGTCGACGAGGTCGGCGCGATCGCGCAACTGCTGGCCAACCGCCAGGCGCAGGGCAATTGGGTCATCATCCCCGAGCAGGGCCGGCTCATCGTCGGCCCGCGCGCCGGCGTCAAGGACAGCGACGAGAACTACCGGGCCCTGTTCGAGCGGCTCTCGGCCACGCGCGACCGGTTCGAGCACGACCTCGCGCCGAAGCTCGGTGGCGACGGCACGGTCCGCGTCACGCTCTCGTCGTTCTACTGCGACGGCCGCAACGGGCTCGAGATGATCGTCGGGCTGTCGCAGCCGCTGGCGATCGCGGGGGTCGCGGTCGGCTACGCCGAGGCCGACCCGGCGACGTTCCCGGCGCCGAGGCTCGGCCTGAAGGTCGGGAAGCTCGACCCCGCCGGCCGGGCGGCGCTCGACGCGGCCGACAGCGGCGACGACGGCGTCTTCCAGGACATGACCCTCGACGCGGCTCGATCGACCGGCGTCTCGCTCGTCTTCCGCGTGCCGGGGCTGGCCAACGGCGGCCCGGCGCCGGGCTGGTACACGCCGGTGCTCAAGCTCGCCCCGGGCAACTTCAAGCAGTTGAAGGACGGCAAGGCGGCGCCGCGCGAGTTCCGCCGCAACGCGATCGACTACACCTTCTCGATCGGCAAGCCGAAGACGCAGGAGAAGGTCATCGGCTCGCTCGTGCAGGTCGAGCTGGGCGACCCGAAGTCGACGACCCGCGGGACGATCTTCGCCGCCCGCTCGGCGGTCGTCGAGGCCGAGGTCTACGCCGGTGGCCCGATCCGCGGCGCGACCGTCACCGGCTACGTCCAGCGGCTCGACGACGACGGCAAGGGCTCGATCCGCACCATCCCCGCCACCTTCCGCGACGACGGCCAGGGCCGCGACGTCAAGGCCGGCGACGGCATCTACACCGCCGAGATCGGCCTCGGCGACGCCCTCGACGGCGAGTACCGCGTCCTGATCTCCGCCCTCACCAACACGTCCAGCACCCTCGCCCCCGCCGGCGAGTCGATCCAGGCCAGCGGGCCCGAGATCAACCCCCCCGCGCCGTTCTTCGAGCGGGCCACGATCGTCGACTTCCGCGTCGAGCGACAGTGAACGACACGCGCCCTCCCCCATGTAGGGTCCGCTCTTGTGGACCGATCTCTTTGTGGCTCATGGAGATCGGTCCGCAAGAGCGGACCCTAGAAGAGCGACCGATCCACGCGATCCTATCTCAATGCCTGTGCCAGCCGAACAGGTGCCAGTGGCCGCACGTGGCGCAGGCCCCGCCCGACTGCGGCGAGGGGGCGGGCGCCGGCGCGGGGGCTGGGGCGGGCGCGGCATAGACGGGTGCGGGAGCGTACATCGGAGCATAGGTTGGGGCGGGCGCCGGCGCGGGGGCGTAGGCCGGGGCGAAGGCGGGGGCCGGGGCGGGCGCGGGGGCGAAGGCGGGGGCGGTGGACATCTGGATGCGGGGGTTCTTCTTCTGGGCGAAGTGCTCGCCGATGGTGCCGAGGACCTTGTTGATGAGGCTGGGGTTGGTCAGCACGGCCGTCACCACCGCCGCCGCCAGCGGCGACTGCGCCGGCTGCGGCGCCGGGGCCATCGCCATCATCGGTGCCGGCGCCATCATCACCGGCTGCGCCGGCGCCGGGGCCGGAGCGGGCGCCGGGGCCGGAGCGGGGGCGGGTGCTGGCATGAACAACTGGGGAGGTGCCGGGGCGTAGTTGACGGTCGGGGGCGCGGGGGCACCCTGGACGACGGTGATCTGCGGCGGCGGGGCCGGCGCCAGCACGATCTGCTGCGGCGACTGCTGCACGACCATCGTCGGCGGGGCCGTCTGGAGGTAGACCGGCGCCGGCGCCGGGGCCGGAGCGGCGTAGGTCGGCGGCGCCTGGACGACCGGGATATATGGCTGCGGCTGGGGCTGCGGCTGCGGCGGGCAATACGGCTGCCCCTGGGCCGACGGCAGGGCCTGCGGCTGAGGCGTCGCCCCGTGGTGCCCGCCGGCCTTGATCACATTCGAATCCGTGCCTGTTTTGGGCAGCAGCGAGCCGACCCAGGCGAGGGTCGCGGCCGGGTCGGTCAGGTCGTCGCGGTAGCCGGCGACCTCGAGGGCGGTCTTGCCGCGGCGGTAGACGATGACGCTGGGGTGCCGCTTGACCCCGAGGAGCTGGGCCTGCCCGGCGTCGGCCTCGGCCGACAGCTCGGCGAAGGTGACGGCCCCGCGGACGCCCGCCGGGTCGGCGGCCCCGGGCAGCCCGCGCCGCAGGGCGGCCGAGGCGGGGCTGGTGCGCGAGGTCGTGACGACCACCGTCGGCCGGCCGGTCTTGGCGGTTTTTTGCAGGGCCGCCGGCAACGACGACCACCCCTCCTGGGCGGTCGCGGCCGGGGCGCCCGCCGCCAGGCCGAGCAAGGCCACCGCGGCGCCGATCGGCCGGCTCCAACTCCAGACGCTCATCGTCCACCTCGTATCAAGACCGGGCGCGACCCCGGAAGACATCGGGAGGGTTCATCCGATCGCATGTTCAAGCCGTCACAACTTCGGCGCCGCGGCGCGGCAGCCGGCGGCCATCGCGCGGAGCAGCTCGGCGAGCCGGTCACGCTGGTCGGCGGTCCAGGGGGCCGCCTGGCCCTCGGGCTTGCGGAGGTCGAGCCCCCGCTCGAGCATCGCGGCGACCAGCCGGCCCGACAGCGGGACGAACAGCCGCTCCAGCCAGGGGCCGCGACGGTCGGGGTCGTCGGGGACGATCGCGTCGAGCCGCCGCGACATCTCGCTGAAGGCGTCGGCGTACGAGCGGTACAGCCCGACCCGGCCGGCGATCTCGTCGAACGCCTCGGCCAGCCGACCGCCGGCCGCCGGGCCCCCGTCGATCGCCCCCAGCGCCCGACTCATCCAACGGTCGAGCGGCTCCGCCTCCGCCTCGGTCTCCGCCGAGGCCGAGGCCGGGTTCGCGGCGGCCGGCGGCGTGGCGACGGCCGTCACGCCGACCGTCGCGGGCTCGGAGATCGCGCCCCCCTCGGCCACCACGAGGACGAACCGGTAGTTGCCGGCGACGTGGGGCACGAACGTGTAAATGTAACGATCTTCGATCTTGAGGACGACCTTCGGCCCGCCGACCTGGATCCAGCGGAAGCCGACCTTGCCCCTGGGGGTGCTGCGGATGCCGTTGAGCGTGACCTGGCGGCCGACCACGGCGAGCTGGTCGTCGCCCGCGTCGGCCTTGAGGGCTGTCGGGGGCGGCGACAGGGTCGCGGGTTCGTCGTCGCCGGCCCCGGCCGGCGCCCCCGCGATCGCCAAGGGCGCGGCCATCGCCAGGGCTGCGCCGAGCCGGCCGAACCACCGAGCGGTCGTCATGCGGACTCCCTCCCCGACCCCAAACGTCCGGCGCAATCGCCGTCCCGTTGTGCAGAGAATTCGGTCCATCCGGAACTCGATCTTGAACCGCTCCGCCGATCTGCCCCGCGCGGCCCGTCGGCCCGACAGGATCGGGCCAAAACCGGCCGGAATCGGCGGAAAAGGCTCAAGTTTCCGGCCGGTCCCTCAGCGCCGGAGGACGCGGACCGGGAGCCATTCGGTGACGATCGTCCCGGGCCAGATCGAGCGGACGTCGGGGTCGGCCCAGCCGAGCTCGGGGTCGGCGGTCAAGGTGGCGCGGAGGCGGTGCTCGCCGGGGCGGTCGAGGGTGCCGGGGGGGAGGCTGATCGCCGGGCCGATCGGGAATTGGCGGGATTCGGGGGCACTCGGCGTCGCCCCCCCCTGCCCGCTCAGGACGAGGGGACCGGCCGAAAAGCGGCCGGGTATATCTTCGAATTCGATCGTGATCGCATGGGCCAGATCGCAAGGCAAGGGAGTTTCGATGACAATCGAAGGCGGGTCGCGGAGGGCGAACTCGGGGCCGAGGTCCAGGAGCGTCGGGCCGTCGGGCCGCCCGGGAGGGGCTTCGAGCCGCACGGCGCGGGCGAAGGCGTCGGCGCGGGCGTCGTCGGCGGCGGCGAGCAACGCATCGACGGCGAGCAACGGGTCGAACTCGAACGAGAACGGCGCGTGCGGCAGGTCCAGCTCCCACGAGTCCGTCAGGCCCGCCGTCCGCACCCGCGCCCGGAGGACCAAGCGGTGCGGGCCGTTGGCCGGGAAGTCGGTCGGATCGATCGAGATATCCAGG
>DASZMJ010000092.1:0-1578 GCA_035551935.1 Isosphaeraceae bacterium | reverse complement strand
GGCCGCATACGGATGATGCGCGAGATAATCGCGCGGCCGGCCCCGCACGATCGAGCCGCCGGGTTCGGGCTCGCTGCCGGCGAGTGTGATCGCGCCCCGAGGCCGATACGACCATCCATCGGGCAAGGCCGCCATGAGCCGGCGATCGATCAGGCCGAGCGCGACGGCGACCGGAGGGCTCTGGCGTCTCTTCGGGATGATCCACCCTTCCAGCAGCTCGAACCGCTCGTCATCGGCGAAGACGCCCGCGTCGATCATCCGGTGGTATTCCTCGACCGTGAACCGCTTCACCGGATAGGGCGGCGGGGTCGGGTCGAGCTCGGGTTCGGTGACGGTCGCCATGGTCCCTCCTCGTCGCAAGGCTCGACCCGATTTTACTCCATCGCCGCGAGGCGGGCCATCGGACCGACGGCCCCCCCAGGGCCGTTCCATCCTCCGGTGTAGGCCGGCTGTCCGATTCGGACTCCCTCCCCCCTTGAGGAGGGCGAAGATCACGAAGCGCCGCCCGGGGAGAACGATCCCGCCCTCGATTGCGATGATACCTCTTGTTCAAGCCGCGCCACGTCGCGCGGCACGGCACGGGGGCGGCGGCGCCCCGCGATCCACCAACGAGAGGGGCGGGCACCGATGAGGTCCGAGACGCAGCGCCGGCAGAGCCGGATCAACGGGGCGAAGTCGAGGGGGCCGACGTCGCCGGGGGGGAAGGACAAGGTCAAGCTCAACGGCCTGAAGCACGGCCTCCGCGCCGAGCAGGTCGTCCTGCCGGGCGAGGACCCGGAGGAGTTCGAGGCCGAATTGGAGGGCTGGTCCGGCGAATTCCGGCCGGGGGGCCACCTCAGGGCCGTCCTCGTCGAGCGGGCCGCCGTGGCGTCGTGGCGGCTCCGGCGCTGCGTCCGCGCCGAGTCCGACATGCTGACGGAGTTGGCCGTTCGGGTCGGGCGCCGCGGCCGCGAAGACGTCGCCGATGACGACGACGATGACGAGGACGACGAGGCCGTCGCCCTCGCCGCCGACCGGATGGACGGCGAGCCGGCCGAGGCCGTCGCCGAGCTGAAGGCCACGCCGAGGGGCGTCGACCGGCTGATCCGGTCGTGGGCCCGGCTCGGCGAGTCGCTGGAGGACGGCCCCGAGGGCTGGGATTCCGAGGACGACCACGACGAGCTGATGCACCTGCTCGGCCACGACGCCGGCGCCGACCCGGCCGTGGTCGGGCCGATGGCGGTCGACTCGTATCGCCTGGCCGTCGACAGCGGCCGCCAGGACCTCCGCTACGACCAGGCGACCGACGTGATGCCCGACCGCGAGGCCGAGGCGACCGCCGCGCGGCTCAGCCGGGCGATCGCGCGCGAGCGCATGGCGCTGAAGGCCCTCCGCGAGACGCTCGTCGCCGCGCCGGCCGAGGCCGAGGCCGACGACCCCGACGCTGACCTGAAGTTCGTCGGCGTCACGCGCAAGGTGATGCTCCTGCATCGCTACGAGATGGCCCACGAGCGCTCGCTGCGGGCGTCGATCAAGGACCTCGTGGCGCTGGAGAAGGCGCGGCCGCGGGCGGAGGACGCATGTTCGCAAGTCGTTGCT
>DASZMJ010000091.1:0-7482 GCA_035551935.1 Isosphaeraceae bacterium | reverse complement strand
TATCCCTCGGGAGTGACGCAACTCGGCGTCATTCCCGAGGATCGCACCACCGGGCCGAGACCATGGACGACCTCTCCGGCTTCTGCTGCCTGAATTCCGACTGCCCCGACCACGGCAAGCGCGGCGGGTGGCACTGGTGGCTTGCCCACCAGTGCTCGGTCTGCATCGCATACGGAGCACTGGCGGGCAAGCCACCAGTACCACCCGCCCGGAGCACTGGTCGAGGAAGACCGCTGGCATCCAGAACAATCGGCCGCCGGGTGGAGCTGATAGCTTGCCCACCGGCGCCCCGGGCGATACGCTCACCGCCATGTCCCACCGCAAGGCCGTCCGACGTTCCCACGAGCCTGGCGACTGCCACGAGCTGACGTTCTCCTGTTACCGCCGGATGCCGCTGCTGACCAACGACATCTGGCGCCGGCTGCTCGCTGAGAGCATCGATCGCGCGATGCGGGGCCAGGGCTTCCGCCTGGTCGCCTTCGTCTTCATGCCCGAGCACGTCCACCTGCTGACCTATCCGACGGGGGCCGAGGCCCGGCTCGACCTGCTGCTCAAGGCGATCAAGCGGCCGTTCTCGGCGCGGGTCAAGCAACGCCTGATCGACGCCCGCAGCCCCCTGCTCGGACGCTTGACTGTTCGGGAACGACCCGGGGTCGAACGCTTCCGGTTCTGGCAAGAGGGCGGCGGATACGACCGGAACTTGCGGACCGAGCCGGCCGTCCTGGCGGCGATTGACTACATCCATCTCAATCCTGTCCGCCGGGGTCTCTGCGATCAGGCGATCCGATGGCGCTGGTCCAGCGCCCATCGGTTCTACCGGCCGGACGACCTCGTCGATGCGGATCTGCCCGAGGTCGCGGGCCTGCCGGCGGAGTTCTTCGCGGCCCCTGGCCCATAGGCGGCGAGCGGCACGGGTGGTCTTCCACCTGTACCTTCCTCCGATTGACCCGGCGCACACTGGTCGAAGACGACCAATGGCACCCAGAATGTGCTACCGGAGCCACCCGCCGCTTGGCCGCTCGTTAGGCGAGCGCCTCCTTGCAATACCGGACGCACCTGGCCACCTCGGCCACGGGGTTCGAGCCCTCGGGGATCTTGTATTCGACCTCGATGTCGCCCGGGAAGGTCCACTTTTCCTTCTTCATGAGTTGAAGGATCTCCTTGAGCGGCGTCCCGCCGGTGCCCCAGGGGACGTTGCCGCCGTCGACGGTCCGGTCCTTGAGGTGAAGGCTGACGATGCGGTCGTGGTACTTCTCGAGGACGGGGATCGGGGACTTCCCCTTCGTGCCGGCGAAGTAGTGGCCGACGTCGAGGTTGAAGCCGATGTACGGGCCGTAGTCGAGGATCGGGTCGGGCCGGTCCAGCACCGGGACGTTGTTCGTGTGGTTGTGGAAGCCGATCCAGATCTTGTGCTTGTCGGCGAAGGGCGCGAGCCGCTTGGCCATCGGCTCGGATCGCTCGAGGGTGATGGCCGTGCAGCCCAGCGCCTTGGCCACCTCGAAGTTGAAGGTGATGTCCTCATCCGACGGGCCGAAGGGGATCTTGTGGGCGTGGATGGTGACGCCGGCGTCATTGTACAGTTTGCGGAGCTCCTTGCATTTCGCCAGTTGCTTCTCGCGATCGGCGTCGGTCGGCCTGGCCGTCGCCGCCCCGGCGCCGCGCCCGCCGCCCATGCCGGCGAAGGATCGGATCGGCCCGTCCATCAGCTCGACCTCGCTGAGCCCGTCCTCGATGAGGGCCTTGAGCGTGGCCTCGGCCGTCTCGACGTACCCGCGATAGCTGTAGGTGATGCACCCGATCCGCACGCCGTGGAAGACGGAGTTGGGCTTGGCGGCGTCATCGCCCCGCACGCCCCGCGGCAGGACGGCCCAGGCGGCGAAGGTCGCCGCGCCGCCGAGGAAGGCTCGCCGGGTTGCCGGATGGTCCAGGATCGTCGGGTTGTCCACGGCCCCTCCTTCGATGAGCAGCTCATCGGGAACGTTCGTGTCGTTGCCCCACGTCGGGGCGAGCCGGCTCCGGGGTCACGACCGCCCCCGCCCGGCACGCCTGAATCTACCGGGCGCGTCACGCCACGGGAAGCGTCTGGTTCCACGCCCCATCGACCGCCGGACCGACGCGCCCCGTCTCTACGCTCGGCGCCCGGGCCGGCGCGAGGGAATCCAGGTCCCGGCCGAAAACCGCGCCGTTCGCCCCGGAATTCCCGCCGGTTTTCGGCGCGGATTCCAACTGAGGAGGTGAGGCCGCTCGCGGGAGGGGCCTCGTGCGCCCCGAGCATGCACCCGACCGGCGGCTTCGAGCCTGCGCGATGACCTTCGGCCCGAGAACTCACGAGTCCCCATCCACTTCGACCCCGGACCCGCGCGCGCCGAACGAACCCACCGGGCTCCGATGGGGCCAGGCAGTGGAATCGGACGGGCGGGCACGACGTGCGAATCGAAGCCACTTCGCCCTCGCCCCGGCGCGGAACGAACCGAACGGGGCATTGGGGAATCTGGGTCGTCGTTGCGGCCCCGAGGCCCGGATTCGGAACGAACCGAAGAATGGGGGCCGGGGAGCCCAGGGAGTCGCGGCGCGGAACGAACCGAACGGGGTATTGGGAGGGTCGGGCAAACCCTGCCGGTGCGACCGCCCCGGCGCGAACACCTCATGCCGTTGTTCGGCACCCGACCCCAGGAACGTCGGGTGGCACGCCCTGCCAGGGCGTGGCCGGGACCGGGGACCACGCCCTGCCAGGGCGTGCCACCCACCCACAACCCAGGTTCGACTCGGGGGCCATTTTCCGAGCAATCGAACCCAACGATGGGCAGGATGTGGACCCTCCACGGCCGGGCCCCCGCGGCGCGGAACGAACCCAATTCCCGGCCCCGTCGCCGCCAAAACGAACCCAATTCCGGTCCACGGCGGCGCCAAAACGAACCCAAACCTGGGGGAAATGGGTCGACTCTGCCGGCGACCACGCCCGGCGCGGAACGAACCGAAGAACGGCGGAACTCGGGAGGGAGACAGAAGTTCCGTCCAGGATGGATCCTCGATGGGGACGGCGGGACGTGGCCCCGGGGCCACGTCCCGGTTCACACCGTGGTCGTGCCCCGCCTCGTTTCGCCGCCCCGCCTTCTCTGCGACAATACCGGCGCGCCCGACCGCCCTCGAGGAGCGACCGCCGATGTCCAGCCCGACGCCCGGCCTGTCGAAGGCCGACCTGTCCACGCCCGCGTTGCTCGTCGACCTCGACGCGTTTGAGGCTAACCTCCGGCGGATGGCCGACCACGTCGCCGCGGCGGGCGTGGCCCTGCGACCGCACGCGAAGACGCACAAGTGCCCCGAAGTCGCCCGGCGTCAGGTCGCGCTGGGGGCGGTCGGGATCAGCACGGCCACCGTGGCCGAGGCCGAGGCGATGGCGGCCGCGGGCCTGCCGGGGGTCCTGCTCACCTCGCCGATCGTCGATCGCGGCAAGGTGGATCGGATGGTCGAGCTGAAGCGGCGGGGGGGCGACGTGCTCCTGGCCGTCGGCCACGAGCGGGAGGCCGAGCTGCTCGACGAGGCGGCGCGGTCGTCGGGCGTGACGCTCGACGTCCTGCTCGACCTCGACGTCGGCGACCGCCGCCTGGGCGTCGAGCCGGGCGAGCCCGCCCGGGCCCTGGCCGCGCGGATCGGCCGGTGTCGCGCCCTGCACCTCGTCGGCGTGCAGGCGTACTCGGGCCTCGCCTCGCACGTGGTCGGCCACCGGGCCCGTCGCGCGTTCTCCGAGGGGGTGCTGGGCCGGGCGGTCGACGAGCGGGAGCGGCTGGCGCGCGACGGCTTCGACGCCCGGGTCCTCTCGGTCGGCAGCACAGGCACGTACGACATCGACTCGGCCATCGCCGGGGTGACCGAGCTGCAATGCGGCTCCTACGTCTTCCTCGACGACGAGTATCGTCGGATCGGCTCCGCGGGGGGCGCGACGTCGTACGACGCCTTCGCGCCGAGCCTCTCGGTCCTGGCCACCGTGGTCAACGTCCGCGACGACCTGGCGATCGTCGACGCGGGCATCAAGGCGTTCGCCACCGACGTGCCGATCGACCCCGGCGTCATCGGCCGCCCCGGCCTGGCCTACAAGCGCCGGGGCGACGAGTTCGGCCAGCTCACCGGGCCGGGCGAACTCCTCCCCCGGATCGGCGAGCGGCTGGAGTTCAACGTGCCGCATTGCGACCCGACGGTGAACCTCTACGACCGGCTCCATGCCGTCCGCGGCGACCGGGTCGAGGCCATCTGGCCGGTCGTGGCCCGCCGGGAGTGAGGAGGCGAGGCGGCCGGGCTCCCCGCCGGCCTCGGCTCAAGGGACGAGGGTCGCGCGGAAGAGCCGGATCATCTCCCCGAAGGCCTGGTCGGTCGCCTCGGGGTCGTGCCGGGCACCCTCGTCCCTCATGAAGGTGTGCTCGGCGGCGTAGAGCCGGATCGCGTAGTCGACCCCGGCGGCGCGGAGGGCGGCGTCGATGACCTGCCGGCCCGCCTCGGGGATGTGAGGGTCGAGGGTCCCGAAGACCATCAGCAGCTTGCCGCGGATCTCGCCGGCCCTGGCCAGCGAGCCGACGTCGGGGTCGGAGCCGAGCTTGCCGTTGTGGATGCCGGTCCCGTAGAAGCAGGCGGTCGCCTTGACCTCCGGCTGGAGCGCGGCCCGGAAGGCCAGGTGGCCGCCGAAGCAGAAGCCGCCGGCGGCGAGCTGGCCGGGGGCGACGTGCGGGTGGCCCGCCAGGAAGTCGAGCGCGGCGCGGATGTCGGCGTCGAAGGCGGCGACCGGCAACCGGGACGAGTCGTCGAGGGCCCGGGCCCGGTCGGCCTCGAAGCCGAGGACGGTCCCCGGGGGCTCGATTCGGTGGTAGATCTCGGGCGCGGCGACGACGAAGCCGTACCCGGCCAGCCGCCGGCTGATCCGGAGCATCGGGTCGGTCAACTGGAAGATGTCGGAGTAGAAGACCACGCCCGGGTAACGGCCCTCGGCCTTCGGCCGGGCCACGAACGTCCGCATCGTCGAGCCGTCGACCGCCAGGTCGACCGATTCCGTCGTCAGGATCATCGCGACGTCTCCCGAGGGTCTCGGCTGGCCGGGCGATCGGCCGGGATTGTAACCGACGGCCGCGCCCGCCGCGAGGTTGGGGGCGACCCGGACGGACGGGGCGGCTCGTCCGGCACGTCCTGGGCGCGCCCGTTGCCGATGAGCCCGATCAACGCCAGGCCGGCGAGCAGGGCGGACGTCCATCGTCGGGTCATGATCGTTCGCTCCGTGGACCCCGACGGTCGGGGCGCGTTCCCGACCGTAGGGCATGGCTCCCGCCGATTGCAGACGCCGGCCCGATCGCCACCGAATCCTCCATCCGTGCGGCCTCACACCTGGACCCGGGCCGACTCCCCGGGTCCAATAAGGACTCGAGGGGCCCGGGTGCCTCGCGGTCCGTGCGGCCGCGAGCCGTGCGACGTTCCCGGGCGAACGACGGCGTAACCCCGCCACACCGACACGGCGGGTGGCCGCAGCGAGTCGGACCGGACCGACCCCCATGCCCACGACCCCTTCCGCGCTGTTCCCGGCCACCTGGCCGGGCTGGCTGCCGTTGGCGATCCCGCCGGCGGCCTTCGCCCTGTCCTGGTCGTGCGCGCGGCTCGGGTCGGCGATCGCCCTCGGGCCGTTCCGACGCTCCCAGGGCGAATCGTGGACCGAGCGGGCCCGGTTGGCGCACGTGGCGCGGATGGCCAACGGCAAGGCCACGATCCTCCTGCCGCCGGCCTTCGGCCTGCTGGCCTACGACGCGACGCGGGTCGTCGGCACCCGGGGCTGGTTGCCGGCCCGGCTTGCGATGGTGCTCGCGGCGGCCGCGGCGCTGCTGGGCGTGATCCTGGTGGCGGAGCGGACCCGCCGCGTGATCCTGGGCGCGGCGGCCCTGCGGCCGGGTCGGGAGGGTCGGCTCATCTGGCTGATCCTGGGCCCGCAACTGCTCATCTTCGGCCTGCTCTTCCTCATGATCCCCGCGGCGTGGGGGCCGAGGGCCGTCGCGAGCCTCGCCGTCGGCGCGGCGGTCTTGGCCTTCAGCATGGGCGGCGGCTGGCTGGCGCTGGCCCGCCGGGTCGGCCTGGCGCGGCCGGCGTCGCCGCGGTTGGCGGCGATCGTCGCGCGGGCGGCGGAGCGGGTCGGGGTGCGGCCGCGGGGCGTCGACGAGCTGAAGGCGCCCGAGGCCAACGCCCTGGCCATGCTCTTCTGCGGCCGCCTGGTCTTCACCGACGGCATCCTCACCGCGCTCGACGACGACGGGTTGACGGCCGTCGCCGCCCACGAGCTGGGCCACCTCGCCGAGCCCCGACGCGTCAAGGTCGCGCGGGCTGCGGGGGCCTCCGCCCTGCTGCTGCCGGCCGCCGCCTGGCCGGTCGGTCATACCTTCGGGTGGGGGGCGTTCCTCGGCCTCATGCTGGCCTTCGTCATCGCGATCGTCGCCCTCAACCGGGTCGCCCGGCGGATGGAGGAGCGGTCCGACGCCGTGGGCCGGGCACACGAGGGGGACGCCGGGACCTACGCCCGCGCGCTGGAGGAGATCCACCGCGCGAACCTGATACCGGCCGTCCTGCTCGGCAAGGGCCGACGCCAGGTCCACCCGTTCCTCTACGACCGGATGCTCGCCGCCGGCGTCGAGCCGGCCTATCCCCGCCCGGGGCCGCCGTCGAAGGGCCGCCTCCGGCTCGCGACGCTCCCCGCGCTGGGCCTGTTCACGCTGGCCGTCTCCGCCGGGACCTTCGGCGTGGCGCTGAGCCCGCCGGGCATCCCCTCCCGCGCGCCGGCGCGCCGGGTCGACCCGGGCCGCATCGCCCGGGCCCGCACGCTGGCCGACGACGCACGCCGATCCCTCGCCGACGGCGACGCGGAGGAGGCGGCCGAGGATTACGAGGCGGCCGGCCAGCTCGACCCGACGGAACCCCGGTATCCGGCGGACCTGGCGGTCGTCCTCGCCGGGCTCGGCCGTTGCGACGAGGCCCGCATCGCGGCGCAGGACGCAGCCCGCCGGCTCGCGCGCGGCGAGGCCGTGCGGCCCGACGCAGCCGGCCGCCAGGCCGTGGAGGCGGCCCTCCGAGCCGTCGCGCACTGCCCCGGGGAATCGGAGGAAACCTCCCTCCTGGACGAGTCGCCGTTGCCGCCGCGGCCCACTCGCGGCCGCGTCGGGATCGCTCGGCAGCGCGCGTCAGGGTCGCCCTGACGCATGATATGGGATCACCCGGAAGGCTCGCCTCTCGTCGTGGACAGACCACTCGAACAGGGCCTGTCGTCGGGTGGCACGCCCTGCAAGGGCGTGGTCTTCGGTTCAGCCACGCCCTTGCAGGGCGTGCCACCCCAGGGCAAACGCATCTAATTCACAAATCCTTGTCTGCAAAGAACTTGCGACTAGTTGAATTCCGTGCACTAGATTGCAAATCCTTGCAGGACAAGGATTTGCGAAACACGTGCGTTCGCCCTGTCACGTACCC
>DASZMJ010000090.1:0-4221 GCA_035551935.1 Isosphaeraceae bacterium | reverse complement strand
TCATGAACCTTCGCACCATCCAGCCTCGCGGCGGGGTCGAACGCATCGGCGATCCATTGTCGGATGTGAGGACGGACCTCGTCGGTACGGCCGGTTTCCTCGTGCGTCCTGAAGAGGGCCGACCCGGCCGAGTCGGCGGCGATCAACGCGGAACGGACCGCCCGCAGTATCCGTGAACCGTTCGAGGCGTGGTCGTCCTCGATCTCTCTGAGGAATTGCTTGATGCGTTTGCAGGCCCGGGCCCTCTCGTCGGGGTAATGCGCCGTATTCGGCCCGCGTCTCCCGGAAGACCAGTCCTCCAGCACCCCATCCGGCAGCGGCCCCTCGATGCCGAACTCCTTCGCGAGCAAGGCGATCTGATCGCGGATCTTGGGATGATTCCAGGTCAAGGCGAAGTCGGAATTGAGCGCCCCGGCCTGGTTCGTCCCGAACTGCTTTGCATCGCCCCATCCTTCCGGCTCGGCCGCCTTGAGGTGATGCCCGGCCACGGCGGCGAGCACGAGCGGCAGGTCCACACGCTCGGCATTCTCCAGCCAGCGCCAGACCTGCGGTTGCGTCATGATGAGGGCCGAGACGACCTCGTGCCGGACCGCCTGGACCGCCGTCCTGGCGAGCATGCCCGCGAAGCCTGTGTTCGCCTTCCCCCAGTCGTGGACCCAGCACGCAAGCTGGGCATTTCTCAGAAAAGGAGTGAGGTCGCCTTCGTTCAGCCTGAAGAACGCGAGCCATCTCCTCGTGAAGTCGTTCGGATTCTCCTCCGTCCCGAAGAGGGCCACGAACGCCGTCACCACGTCGGCCGTGTGATCGACGAGCGATCGTGACGGCTTGGCCATCGGCTCATCGAAATTCGATCTCGTTCGCTCGCTACCCATCACCGAGGTTCCCCCGTCCTCACGAACACCCCGCACCCCATCCTCCGCCGGCTCCCGAGCCCGTGCTCCTGGAGTAGGAGCGACCCCTCGGCCGTCAGGCCCGTGACGGCCGCGGCATAGCCGACGATCCGCCGGCCCTTGATCCGCAGGACGCGCCGCGACGGCTCGCCGGCGCGGGAGGGGTCGGTCGAGGGGAGCAGCGACAGCTCGCCCTCGACGCCCAGCCCCGCCATCTGCGACCGGAGGCTCGCGACGAAGGCGGCCGGCTCGGCGTGCTTGCCGATCGTCACCAGCCGCGACGACAGCGCCGGGGCCGGCCGGAGCGGCTCGACTCGCGGCAGGCCCACCCGGAGCGGCGAGCCCTCCAGGTCGAGTCGCGAGCCGGCCAGGGTCAGGTACGCGCCGATCTCCTCCGACGGCATCCTCAGACGGAGCCGCGAGCCCGGGACCAGCGTGAGCCGCCGCGGTTCGACCCTCATCCCCCGGATCGGATGGACGCCGATCCGGCGGTCGCCGTGCAGCGCCGGCACGGCCCGCGACAGGGCCGAGAATAGCGCGTAGCCGTGGTCGAGCGGGATCGCCGCCCCGCGCAGCTCGAACGCCAGGTCGATCACCGGCATCGATTCGCCTCCGGAAGATCCGCACCGCCCCCGTCGCCGCCGTAAATCGCCGCCGTCGTCGCCGCGGCACGGGCAACGCGATCGCGCAGCTCCGCCGGTTCGAGCACCTCGCACTCGGCCCCCCAGGAGAGCGCCCACCTCTCGACCTCGCGGAGGTGCGAGACCTCAAGGCCGATCAAAAGCGATCCGTCGGCACCCTCCTCGGCCGTCTGGCTCGGGTGCCAGGATGGCTCGCGGGCGTACCGCGTCGCCTCGCCGGTGAACCGGAGCCGGACGCGGTGCCGCTCGCCCTCGCCGCCCCGCATCGCCGCGAAGGCGCCGGCCAGGTACGAGTCGGCGTCGAAGTCCGGGGGCTCGTCGAATCCCTCGCACGTCTGCTCCAGCGAGCGGATCCGCCATGCGGCGAACATGAGCACCTCGTGGCGCGCGTGGCAGTAGCCGATCAGGTACCACCGCGCGTCGACGCAGGCCAGGTGGTAGGGGTCGACCTCGCGGCGCGTCTCCTCATCGCGCGACGCGGTCCAGTAGGCGATCGCCACGCGGCGCCGGCCGCGGACGGCGGCGCCCAGGGCGCCGAAGACGGCCGGGTCGGGCGGCGCCGCGGCGGCGGTGCGGAACGAGTAGGCGGCGTCGAGGTCACCGGGGGCCGGCGGCTCGGGCCCCTCCAGGCCCGCGGCGACCTTGGCGAAGGCGCGGGCCAGGTCGGCGGCGTACGGCGTCCCGCGGTACTGCCGCAGGGCCCGCTCGGCCAGCAGCAGCGCCAGCAGCTCGGCCTGCGAGAGCGTCGCGGCCCCGAGGAGGTAGGTCGGGTCCGCATAGTAGTAGCCGTTGCGCCGCGGGTCGAAGGCGATCGGGGCGCCCATGCGGTCGCGGAGGAACTCGACGTCGCGCTGCACGGTGCGGGGCGAGACCTCGATCTCGTCGGCCAGGCTGCGGGCGTTGGGGTATCGGCCGGCGCGGAGGGCGCGGTCGAGCGCGGCGAAGCGCTCCGTCGGCGGCCGGGTGGCACGGTGCATGGCGTCGTCTCCGGCGACCGGGGGCGAGGGGCACCCCGGCCGGTCAAGTCGGAGTCTAGCGGTAGGGCTACGCCATCTACGGGCGTACCCTCAGGGTATTCGCGTTTTTTCGTCGGCTGCCCTCGCAAGTGCAGGACGCCGTCGTCCGCCGTGGTCGGAGCGTATCGGTGCCGGAGCGCTCATTCAAGCACCCACCCCCGGAGCGGCCCTGAGGCCGCGTGACCATCCGCCGGCGCGGCGTCGGGCCGACGGCGGAGTACAGGTCTGGAGGGAAGGGGGGGACGGGCCTAAATTCCCGACGAATCTGCGCCAAGATCCGCTGGTGGGCCCGTACCTCTCCCGACACGATTCCCCAGGAGGACTGAGAGTGAGCCACATCGTCACGATCGAGGCCGAGGCCCGCGACCCGGTTGCCGTCGCCGCCGCATGCCGCCGCCTCGGCCTGTCCGAGCCCGTTATGGGCGCGACGAAGTTGTTCGACGGCGAGGCCACCGGGCTGCTCGTGAAGCTGCACGGATGGCTCTATCCCGCCGTTGTCGAGACGGCGACGGGGCGTATCCGCTACGACAATTACGGCGGCGCTTGGGGCGAGGAGGCGCAGCTCGGCAGGTTCCGACAGGCCTACGCGCTGGAAAAAGCCGCGATCGAGGCCCGCAAGAGGGGCCACTCGGTGTCCGAGCGGGCCCTGGCCGACGGCTCGGTCAAGCTGACCGTCACGGTCGGGGGTGGGGCGTGAAAACCATCGAGATCACCGTCGATATGGACGGCCGAGTCACCGTCGAGACGAAGGGCTTCGCCGGCAACTCGTGCCGCGAGGCGAGCCGGTTCGTCGAGGAGGCCCTCGGCGCCAGGACGTCCGAGCGGACGACCGCCGAGTTCCACCAGGCGCAGGCCGGCCGCGAGGACCTGCGCCAGTCGCAGTGACACCGCCACGCAAAACCCGAGGAGCCGCGCCATGCCCGACGCCGACCGGCGTTCCGCGGCGGAGGTGTGCCTCGGGGCGGCCGCGGCGGCGATCCGCGCCGAGCTTGGCGCGGAGGTCGACGCCTACCCCGGCCACCGCTCGCCCGAGGCCGCCGACCCGCTCAACCGTGCCTTCCGCACCGCCGCCGGCTCGGCCCTGGCCGGGGCCGGGGCGGCCGCGGAGGACGTGCCGGCCCTCGTCTCCGCGACCCTGCGCCGGCTCGCCGACGCCCGGCTGGCGGGTGAGGGCCTCGACCCCGACGCAGTCCGGCACCTAATTCACGCGGAGCCCGGCGCCCCCGACGACTGGATCGCCTTCCTCCTGCTCAGCGCGATGGAGCAGATCGGGCCGCTGCTGCGCCCCGACGACGCCGAGGACGACTGACGGGGCCTCCCCCCCGACCCCATCGCCAACCACGAGGAGATCATTCCATGACGCTCGCCGAGCGCCTCAGCGAACTCGTGCGCGCCGCCTTCAGCGGGATCTACGTCGTCAGCCGCGAGCACGATGACGCACTCGCCGAGCTCGCCGCGTTGTGCCGCCGCGAGGGCTGGGCCCTCGCCACGTGGGACGCCGACCGCGGACTCGAGGCGCCCGGCCGACCCGCCGAGACCGGCGCCGCCGACCCCCTGGCCGCCGTCCGCGCCCTGGCCGCCCTGGCCACGCCCGACGGGACGGCGGTGCTCGTCCTGCGCAACTTCCACCGCTACCTCGGCTCGCCCGAGGTGGCCCAGGCGCTCGACACCCGG
>DASZMJ010000089.1:0-7548 GCA_035551935.1 Isosphaeraceae bacterium | reverse complement strand
CACTACGTCGCCAACGTGAAGCGGTTCGCCGACGGGCCGCCGTTGCAGGCGACGAAGGTGGGTTTCAAGCCCGAGGTCAAGTCGATCAAGGACGGCGTGACGGCGCACCTCAGCGGCCGGCCGATCGATCAAGGGGTCTTGACCCAGGTCTTCCTCGACGAGACCCGGCTCCAGGCGCTCTACGACGTGACCGTCGCGGACGGCGTGAAGGGCCGCGCGCCCGGCGAGGGCCCGACGCGGCTCGACGCGCGATACCAGGTGCCGGACGTCGTCGACTCGAAGGTCGAGGGGGAGTGGCTGATCCCGAAGGACGGGGCGCTCCTGATCAGCCTCGGCGTGCACCCGGAGCCCGAGGGGTTCTCGACCTCGAAGACCTTCTTCAGCCGGCTCGCCGGCCCGCCGGCCGTCCGCGAGCGGCTGGTCATGATCGTCGCCCGGACGTCGGACCAGGCCGAGGCCGCCCCCGACCTGTCGAAGGCCGCGTGGCACGCCGCCCCGGCGCCCCAGGCCGCCCTGCCGGCCCGCGTCGCCCCGATCCCGAACGGCGCGGTGCCGCCGGACCTCATGCTGGGCGACGCCGCCCCCGCCGGGATCGCGGCTCTTCCCACTCCGCCGACCCCGCCCGTTCCCCCCGCGCCCCCCCTGCCGGCCCCCGTGCCGCCGGCCCGTTCCCTGCCGCAGGGCTACACCCCCGACGGCAAGGCCGCCGACCTGCCCCCGATCTTTCCCGAGGAGCCCGCCCCGTCGCCTTCGGCCGAGCCCCAGCCCTCGCCCCAGGGCCGTCCTCAGGCCACGGCGCCAGCCGAAGCCGAGCTCGAGCGGCGGGCGGAGGAGTGGCGGGCGTCCTTCGAGGCATGTGATCCGATGTTCCTTGCCCGTTCACGATGGCCCTCCTCCGGGTCCCTTCCCGCGCAGCCCCAGGCCGCGGCGCCGGCCGCTCCCGCCTGCGACCGCCTCGCCCAGTTGATGGACCACGGCCGCCAGGCCGAGCGCGACGGCAAGTACGCCGAGGCCGAGGCGTGCGCCCGCGAGGCCATGGTCATCGACCCGAACGACCTCGCCGCCGCCGCCTTCGCCTGGAAGATGCGCCTGATGCGCCACGCCAAGGACGACCGGCCCGTCGTCCGCACCGCCATCATGACCACCCCGGACGCGGCCCCCTCGTGCTGCGACTGCTGTGCCCAGGGGAAGCCGTGCGAGCCCAAGAAGAGTGCGAAGGCCGAGACGAGAGTGACGCCGGATCCTGGGGCCGTGCTGAGGTCGATTGAAGAGGCTTTCGCGACCGTCGGCAGCACTCTCGGGGCGGTCCCGGCGCCGACGAATGTCCGCCTCGTCAAGCCGGCCCCGAACTGCTGCCCCGACGCCAAGGCGACGCCCGCCGCACCGACGAAGAAAGCAAATGAAGATAAGAGCATGTCCTATGAAGAATACCGAAAGACCGCGACCCCGGAGGATCGGCGCGAGGTCGAGCGGGTCATCGCGCTCGGCGCCCATGGCATCGAAACCGGCGTCTTCGAGTCGACGCCGATCGCCACCGCAGCCGGCGGTGCGCTGGGCCAGGGCAGTCTGACGACCGTATACGACCCGACGATTCAGGGGCCTCCGATCGTCACGTTGCCCGTCGTCCCCGGCCTGCCGGAGCACCCGCTGCCGAAGCTAGCCGAGAGGTGCGAGTCGGCCTGCGAAGACGGCCGCGAGGTGTGCCCGTTGACGCTCAAGGAGGCGATCCGCATCGGCCTCGAGAACTCCGAGGTGGTGCGCGTCGTCACGATCGAGGCCGCGGGCAAGAATGTCCCCTCGGAGATCGGCGGCAAGCTCCCGAGCGGGTCGCCGCAGGACCCGGCCCGCAAGGGAGCCGAATCCGGCCCGATCGTCATCGCCCGCCTGAACACCGACACGGCCATCTGGACCTTCAAGACGGCGGTGCAGGAGGAGGTCCGCGCGATCGAGCAGCAGTACTGGGCCCTGTCGGGCCAGTACGTCCGGCGCTGGGCGTGCGGGGTCGCGGTGCGGGTCGCCGAGGAGGCGTACCGGCGAGAGCAGGCGCGGCTCGAGGCCGGCCACGCGACCGCCGATGCGCTGGCCGCGGCAAAGGAGCGGCTCGAACGGGCGCGGCTCGACCTCGTGACCTCGATGGCCGACATCAAGACTACCGAGCGCCAGCTCCGCAACATGCTCGGCCTCAAGCCGACCGACGGCCGCCGGATCGTCCCCGTCACCGCGCCGGCCGAATCGCACGCCGAGCTGAAGTGGGACGAGTGCCTCTCGGTGATGATGGCGCATCATCCCGAGATCGGCCGCAATGAGTTGCTGGTCCGGGCCGACGAGCTCCAGCTCCGGATGGCTCGCGAACAGATCCTCCCGGCCGAATACCGCAAGGCCCTCGACCAGTTCAGCGGGGCCGGCCACCTTCTCGACGAGGCGAGCGCCGCCCAGGGCCTCAGGCGGTTGACCGAGGGCCAGGCGGAATCCAAGCTGTGCCGACAGCAGGCGCTGCTCCAGCAGGTGAAGCACAAGACGACCCACGCCCTGGCGCGGTTCTTCCTCGAGGTCGACGCCAACGCCAAGCAGTTCGCCACCGCCGGCCGCCTCCGCGCCGCGGCGCAGGAGAACCTCCAGGCCAAGTGGGCCCGTTATGAAGAGGGCGAGGTCCCCGTCGTCGACGTCCTCGACGCCGTCGACCGCTGGGCGCGGGACACGGCGATGGAGGCGCAGTACCGCACGAGCTACAACATCGCCCTCGTCGCCGTCGAGGAGGCGAAGGGGACGCTCCTGGAGTACAAGGGGATCAACGTCCTCGAATCCCCCCAGCCGAGGAAGGCGTACATTCAAGCCCGAGACGCGGACAAGGGCCACTTCCAGATCCGCATCCGGACCGTGAAGATCCCCGTGCGGCCGGCCGAGGGGAATCCGGTCCGTTATCGGGTCATCCAGGTCCCCGTCGGGCCGGCGCCGAAGGCGGATGCCGAGGCCGTGCCCACCTCGGCCGAGGTCCCGGCCGACCCGGTCAAGGCGAGTGATTTCGAGGCGCGCGACGCATCGTTCGCGCTGCCGCTGGGCGGCTCGGCGACGGTCCAGGTCCGAGTCCGCGTCTGGAAGGCTCCGGTCGCGAAGTAAGCCCGAGACGGAACGGGAGGGGACAGGCACCTCGAAGACTCGGGGCCAGTCCCCCTCCCGTTCGGGATTCGAAGTTGAGGAGGGCAGACGATGTCCCTGGCGGCGAGCGTGCTGGCGATGGCACTGACCTTACCGGCGGCCGAGGCGGGGGGTCGTGGTGAGCCCGCGCCGAAGGGCGGGGCGATCGAGGCCGGCGGCCGGGGCCGGTTCACGATCGGCGTGAACTTCTACCTGGCCGGGGCCCGGTTCCGGGTCGGCGGCGACTGGTCGCCGGCGCGGCCGTTCTTCGCCGAGGTCCCGCTCGACGCGGTCGTGGCCGTGACCGTCGTCGTCGTCGCGCCGCCGCCCGACGCGGGCCGGGCCGTCGCCGCGAGCGACTGAACGGCCGTCCCGACGGACCGGTTTGACCCTCCACGATCGGCCCCCTAGAATCCACCGGGCCGGCCCGGTCGCGCCGCGATGGCCGACCGGGCCGGGCCCGTCGTTGGGATGGGAGGCGAGCGGATGGCCACCGACCCGCAGCTCAAGGGGGCATTGCCCGCGATCACCGAGCGGATCCTGCTGACGTACGACGAGTGCGGCGCGATCCACCACCTCGGCCACTCCCCCCTGCCGAGCTATCGCGAGGTCGTCGACATCCTGGCCGACCTCCGCGAGATCATCTACCCGGGCTTCGGCCGGCGGCAGAACCTCCACATGGGGAACGTCGCCTACCACGTCGGCGACCTGATCGACAGCCTGCACGACCGCCTCGCCCTCCAGATCGCCCGCGCGCTGCGGCACGACTGCCGGGCGCAGGACCTCGAGGCCGACTTCGAGGCCGAGGGTCAGGGCTTCGCCCTCCGCCTGCTGGAGCGGCTCCCCGACCTCCGCAAGCTCCTGGCCGGCGACGTCCAGGCCGCCTACGAGGGGGACCCCGCCGCCCGAGGGCTCGACGAGATCGTCTTCTGCTACCCCGGCGTCGCGGCGATCACCGTCTTCCGGGTCGCCCACGAGCTGCACGCGATGGGCGTGCCGCTGATCCCGCGGATGATGACCGAGTACGCCCACGCCAAGACCGGCATCGACATCCACCCCGGCGCCACCATCGGCCGCCGCTTCTTCATCGACCACGGCACCGGCGTCGTCATCGGCGCCACGACGCACATCGGCGACGGCGTGAAGGTCTACCAGGGCGTCACCCTCGGCGCCCTGAGCTTCCCCCGCGACGATTCGACCGGCGAGCTGGTCCGCGACACCAAGCGGCACCCGACGATCGAGGACGATGTCGTCATCTACGCCAACGCCACCATCCTCGGCGGCCGGACCGTGATCGGCCACCACGCCGTCGTCGGCTCCTCGGCCTGGATCACCCGCAGCGTCGCCCCGTACACCACCGTCACCATCGAGGACCCCCGCCTCCGCTACCGCGGCGCCGTCGCGGAAGACGGCCCCCTCGACTACCAGATCTGACGCCACGACCCCGGAGCCACGCCATGAGCCGCGTCCTCTTCGAAGGCCTCACGCTCAAGCGGTTCCTCCGCCTCCCCGAGTCGAAGTCTGCGTCGAGACCCGTGCCAACAGGCGCGTCTATGTCTTCCGCCCGGGAGCGCCGGTCGCGGTCCTCGGCACCGGCGACGTGCTCGACGGCGGCGACGTGCTGCCGGGCTTCGCGCTGCCGGTCGACGAACTCTTCGGCTGGCTCCTCATGGATTGAGACCAGGCAGGATCGGCCTGTCGTTTTTCAAAATGCGCGGTCCAAGACGGCTTTTCCGGGGATCAATCCCGATTCTTTGGCGTTTTCCTGCCAAATTAGGATTATTGTTTAGGAAGGCGCGGACTCCGTCATTAGGATGATAAGGGCGTCGGCCGACGCTGGCCGGCGGGAACTCAGGGCCCACCGCGGCGGTGGGCGCTCGATGGTGGTCCGACGGTTCAAGGAGCGATGCGATGGCAACTGGTACGGCGACGATGGTTCGGCGGCCTCTGAACATCGCGATGCGGCACGGCTCCCCGGTGGCGCACAAGGCGCGACGGCGGGGGGGCCTGCCGGGGGTCGAGGGGACGGCGGTGATCGAGGAGCTCGCGCCGGGCATCAGCCCGACGCCGGCGCATGACCTGGTCTTCCACGGCGGCAAGACGATCGCCGACCTGACGTTCACCAACTTCTACGTCGCGGGCGACTCGGCGTGGGACGCCGGCGACATCCAGAACATCGACAATGCCCTGTCCAGGGCGATGTCCGACCCGGACCTCAACAACGTGATGGTCCAGTACTTCCCCGGCCGGTCGATCACCTCGACGTTCGTCGCGTCGAAGAAGCTGCCCGGCTCGCAGCCGGCGACCGTCTCGCAGGGAGACGTCGAGGCGTTGGCGCAGTCCCTGCACAACCAGGGGGCACTCTCCGGCTTCGACCTGTCCTCGACGGTCTTCAACTTCCTGCTCCCGCCCGGCACGATCCTGACGACCGACGCCGCGCCGACGGGCGCGGTGGCCAGGCACGAGGCCCACAAGCCCGGCCCGCACCACCCGAAGAATCCCGCCCTCCAGATCGACGACGCCGACAGCTCGTTGCAGGGGCTCGGCGGCTACCACGGGTCGATCCACGTCGGCAACGACACGGTCTATTACGCCGTCGGCGTCTACTCGCAGCAGCTCCCCGACGGCACGACCAACGGCATCCCGGTCTTCGACCAGCCGTGGAAGAGCGTCGTCGCGACCTTCTACCACGAGCTCAACGAGGCCCGGACCGACGCGGACGTCGAGGACGCGATCAACGCCGGCAACGACCCGTCGGCGGTGAAGTTCCTCGGCTGGATGTCGAAGCAAGGGGAGGAGATCGGCGACTTCCCCGTCTTCGAGGCCAACCCGCTGTCCCAGGTCTTCCAGGAGGTCGAGCTGACCGACGGGAGCGGGACGGTCCCCGTCCAGTTCATGTACTCCAACGCCGACCACGGCCCCTCCGGGCCTTCCCCGACCCCCGAGGCCCTGCCGGCCGCCGGCCACAAGCCCGCGCCCCACAAGCCCACGCATCACGGCGGCCATCACGGCAAGGGCTGAGGCCCGATCCGAGACGACCCTCGACCCGCGTCGCCCCCGCCCTTCGGCGGGGGCGACGTCATGGTGGAGAGGGGAAGCCGGATCCGTAAGTCCGTCCGGCGTGTGTGGGGACGGGGGCCGCGAGGCACCCTCCCACCCGATCGCGCGCCCCGTGCCCGATCCGGAGTCGGTTCAGTCGCTCAGGGCGGCGAGGATCGCTGGTGCCACGTCCCGGGGGGCATCCTCGAGCGCGTGCCGAAGACACGAGCCGGCGAGGTCGCGGAAGCCGAAGGCGGAGAAGGCGCAAGCGTCGGCCAGGCGGGAGCGCCAGTCGGCCGATGGGCGGGGGAAGGCGGCCTCGTGGCGGACGAAGTAGGCATGGGCCCAGTAGAGTTGACCCCCCTGGCGGGGCGAGGGGAGGGCCCGGGAGTCGAAGCACTGCCACTCCTCGACCGCGAAGTCGGAACGGGCTCCGGCCATGCCGTAGTGGACGAGGTGCCCGAGCCGCCAGAGGACGAAGCCGCGGTCGCGGAGGAAGCGGTCGACGTCGCCGAAGAGGGGCTGGCCGCGGTAGATCGGGTTGAACTCGACCTCGACCTCGATCGCCCGGACCGTCGGCAGGAGCCGCTCGGAGCCCCGCAGGATGTCCAGCTCCGAGCCCTGGGTGTCGAGCTTCAGGATGTCGACCCGATCGAGCCCATCCGTCGCGGCCCAGGCGTCGAGCGTCGTCAGGGGGATGGTCGCGGTCCCGGTCGGCTCGATGCACGAGAGCTCGGGGCGTTGCCGCATCGCCTCGAGGTCGGGCGGGTAGAGCGAGCTGCACGCCGGCTCGCGGGTCAGGTGGAGCCGCGACGATCCTACGGCCGGCCCGAGCCCCGCCGGCACGAACCGGACTCGGGCCCCCTCGCCGTTGAGCCGCTCCAGCCGCGCGCACTCCTCGGCGTCGGGGTCGAAGCCGATCCGCCGGATATGCGGGCCGAATGCCGCCCAGGTCTCGTCGAGGCCCCAACGGCAGCCGACGTCGACCAGCACCAGGGGGCGTCCCAGGAACGCGGCCAGCGGCGCGACGACGGCGAGTTCCCCGGCGATCGGCATGACGCGCCCTCCGTGGCAGGGCCCCGGGCGACGGGCGGGGCGGCCCGCGATCTCTCGAACACCTTCCCGGCGGCGCGGCGACTCTACGATCGGGCGGCGGTCCCGTCAAGCTCGCCGGCGCGATCGGCGGCCGTCCTTGCCCTTGCGAGCCGATCCCGCTGCCGTTACGATCCCGCCCGACCGCACAAGGAGGTGGGTATGGACCAGGCGCTCCACATGCGGCCCGGGACGCTCGACGGGGCGATCGTCGCGTCGGTCGCCAGCGGCCACGAATACAAGATCCCCGAGGCGTTCGGGCCGGGCGACGTCGTCGTCGAC
>DASZMJ010000088.1:0-6530 GCA_035551935.1 Isosphaeraceae bacterium | reverse complement strand
CCTGATCCCGCGCCTCATCGACCCGTCGGTCGGCCGCGTCCGGATCGACGGAGTGGACCTGCGGGACGTCACGCTGGAGTCGATCCGCGCCCAGGTCTCGACGGTGCTCCAGGCCGACCTGATCTTCAGCGACACGATCTTCGCCAACATCGCCCTCGGCGACACGAGCTACGACCTGCCTCGCGTGATCGAGGCGGCGAAGCTGGCCCACGCCCACTCGTTCATCCAGGACCTGCCGGACGGCTACGAGACGCCGATCGGCCCGCTCGGCGAGTACCTGACGCCGGACCAGCAGTACCGGATCGGCCTGGCCCGCGCGGCGCTGCACGACCCGTCGATCGTCATCATCGAGGAGCCGGACACGCCGCTCGACGACGAGGTGAAGCCGCTACTCGACGACACGCTCGCCCGGCTCGCCCCGGGGCGGACGCTGATCATCCTGCCGCACCGGCTCTCGACGATCCGGTCGTGCGACCAGGTGCTCGTGCTCCAGAACGGGCGGCTCGAGGCGGTCGGGCCGCCCCGGGAGATCCACGGGTCGAGCAAGCTCTACCGGCACCTCCAGTACCTGGAGTTCAACCAGTTCGCCACGGGCGAGGTCGAGGCCGGGCAGATGGGGGCGTGAGGCCGTTCACGCCCAGTCGTCGACCGTCGGCTTGATGACCAGCTCGGGCACATTCGCCCGCGGATGCAGATCGACCAGGAACGCCACGGCCGCGGCGACGTCCTCGGGCTGCAAGATGACTTGCCGGCGCTCCTCGGACACGGGCACGGGGCGGGCGTCGAGGATCGGCGTGTTGACCTCGCCGGGGTAGATCACGGACGAACGGATGCCGTGGACGCCCTCCTCGCGACCCAATGTGATCCCCAGCGCGGCCTGGCCGAACTTCGAGGCCGAATAGCCGGCTCCGCCGAGCACGCTGGCCCGCTTGCCGGCGATCGAGCAGACCTGGACGATCAGGCCGAACTCCTGCTCACGCATCCCCGGGAGGACGGCGTGGACCAGGTTGAACGCACCCGTGAGGTTGGTGGCGATCAGCTTGTCCCAGTCCTCGTACGAGAGCGTCGCGAGGCTCCGGTCGCGGACATTCGTCCCGGCGTTGCAGATCAGGGCGTGGATCGAGCCGAACGCCTTCGTCGCCGACGCGACCATCGCCTCGACGGCCGGCCTGTCCGTGATGTCGCACGGCAGGACGATCGGCCGGGGATGCTCGGGCTCGTGCACGATCAGCGCGGCCGTCTCGTCGAGCTTGCTACGCCCGCGGCCGACCAGGGCGACGGTCAGCCCCTTCCTGGCCAGCGCCAGGGCGACCCCCCGTCCGATCCCGCTGCCGGCCCCGGTGACGATCGCGTTGGACAAGGTGGTGAACACGGTGCTCGTTCTCGCGGTGCGTGAGGATGGTCTCGCGGGGTAGGCTCCGCCCGCCCCGCGGTGTGCGACCATCCTACCGATGCCGGCGATGCCCGGCAAATCCCGCGTCCCAGGCGCGTGCCATGTGGTGGGCCGCCGCGGGGTGGGCGACGTGCCTTGCCGCGATCTTGACGACCGGCGCCGGCGTGCTGGCCGACTCGGTCGTGGCCGCGGGCAGGATCGTGCCGGCCGTCTGAGGCGGAGCGACGTTGGACGCCGTGGCCGGCGTCCACTCCTGGATCGAGGTGATCGTGGCGCCCTTGATCGGGATGGGCGAGGCGGTCGTCGAGCCCCCCGCGTTCCAAGTCTGGATGCTCGTCACGCCGCCCGTGAAGAGCGAGAGGAACGCCGACCAGCCGCCGTCGAGCTGGCTGCTCGTCACCGAGCCGAGGTCCTGGCCGTTGAGATAGACCTCGGTCTGGACCGTCGGCGGCGGCGGCGGCGGCGACGGAGGGGGGGGCGGCGGCGGCGGTGGGACGGGCGGCGGAGAAGTCGGAGCCGGCGGGGGCGGGTTGGTGGCCGGCGTGGGGATCAGAGCCGCAGCCTTGAGGATGTCGATCTGGCCGACCGTGCTGACGCTCGTGCCGTCGTGGACCGGGTCGGAGCCGCCCTGGATCCAGCTATCGAGCTGGTCGACCGTCGGCAACTTGCCGAACCGCTGCTCGTAGATCTGCTGGAGCAGCACGATCGAGCCCGAGACGATCGGCGCGGCGAAGCTCGTGCCTCCGACCAGGGAGAACGTCGTGCCGTCGCCGGCCGGCGCGTAGACGCCCTGCCCCGGCGCGGCGATGTCGGTGGCCGAGGCGCCGCCGAGCGACGCGCCGAGCCGCTGGGCGTTCGAGACGAGGTCCGCCGAGCCGTCCGTCGAGGTGACGCTGATCGTCTGCGGGACGATCGCCGTGAAGCCCATCCCCTGCTGGCCCGAGTAGTTATTCCCGGCCGCGGCGACGACGGGGATGTTCAGCGTGTCGAGCTGGGCGATCAGCCCGGTGATCTCCTGGCCGACCCCGCCGTCCTGGGCGAACCAGTTCGAGGTGTAGTTGTTGCCGTCGGAGATGGACATATTCACGACGGTGATGTTGTACTGCGCGTGGTTCGTTATCACCCACTGCAGCGCGTTGGCGACGTCGTTGAACGAGCTGTTGCCGGAGGAGTCGAACACGCGGAGGGCGACGATGTTCGCCCCCGGCGCGATGCCCGGGTCGGCCGGGTCGCTGCCGGCGATGAGGCCGGCGACGGCCGTCCCGTGCTGGTCCACGGCGATCGGGTTGGGGGAGCTGTCGGCGAAGTCGTAGCCGGCGACGACCTTGTGCCCGGGGCCGAATCCGGCGCCAAGGTCGACGTTGTTGTAATCGACGCCCGTGTCGATGACCGCGACGGCCTGGCCCGCGCCGGTAACGCCGTACTTCGCGCGTGCGGCCGTGGCCCCGATGATCGTGCTGAAGTCGACAGCGTTCGAAGGCGGCGTATCCCCCGCGGTGAACGGTCCCACCAGGGGCGGCGTTGTTGTCGAGAGGGCCGGCGCGGCGGTCAGCAGGGCGCGTTGTTCGAGGGTCTCGATTCTCGGCCGTCTGCGGCCGCGGTCGTCGCGGCCGAGTTTGCGGGTCCACCCCATGAATCATCACCTCCCCAGACGGCCGCCATGCCCTTGGCCCTGGCCGCCCCGCAGTTCAAGAGTGGACGCCCCCCTTCCCTGGCGCGACGGTCGCGGAGGCCCTTGGGGGCCCCCGTTCGCGGCGCGGCGGCCCGGCCGCTGGTCGCGGCGGGCCCGTCGGAGCGTGTGCAATTCCGCAATGGGTGGGACGGTCCGCCTGGAGGCGACGGTGCCCCTCCGGCCCCCGCCGTGCCGGGCGAATAGCCCGGGCCGTCGAGGGCCGAGTGTGGCCTCGTGCCGATCCGATCCGCGCCGGGGGGCCTGGGGATGCCCGCGACGGCCGATCGTGCCGGTCCGAGTCCGAGGAGCGCATCCTGCGGGTGAGGTCGAGGCTGCGAGTCGGTGCGGCGGACCCTTCCCTGGGCCACGCCGGGGAGCCTGCCGGGGCCCCTCCGAAGCTGGGCGCCCGGCGTCGAGGGCCCGGTCATCGATGACGCGGGCCCGGGCCGATCCCTCGCCCGGGCCGCCCGCGTCGTGCGGGCTAGGCGTCGGATCAGGGCTCGGCTAGAGTGGACGGGCCGGCCGCCCCGTCATGGGGCCTCGATCCCGTCCGACGCCCGTTGTATCGGCCGATCGCCGCGCGGAGATTCCCCCGAAACATGGCAATTGTGGGCATCATCCCGGCGCGGTTCGCTTCGACCCGACTCCCCGGCAAACCCCTCCTCGCCGACACCGGCACGCCCCTCATCCAGCACGTCGTCGACGCCGCGAGGCGCTCCACCCGCCTGTCCCGGATCATCGTCGCGACCGACGACTCGCGGATCTTCGAGGCCGTCACCCGCGCCGGCGGCGAGGCCGTGATGACCCGCGCCGACCACCCGAGCGGCACCGACCGCGTGGCCGAGGTCGCCGCCGCGATCCCCGAGGCCGAGATCGTCGTCAACCTCCAGGGCGACGAGCCCGAGATCGCCGGCGCGACGCTCGACCTCGTGGCATCGCTCCTCGTCGACGACCCGTCGCTGCCGATGGCGACCGTCGCCAGCCCGATCCGCGAGCACTCGGTCTTCTACGACCCCGCGTGCGTGAAGGTCGTCCGCTCCTCGAGCGGCCGCGCCCTGTACTTCTCGCGGAGCCCGATCCCCCACGTCCGCGACGGCGGCTTCGACCCGCTCTCGGAGACTCCCCAGGCGCTCCTGCATCTGGGGCTGTACGCCTACCGCCGCGAGTTTCTCCTGAAGCTGGCGACGATGCCCCCCTCGCCGCTCGAACGACTGGAGAAGCTCGAACAGTTGCGCGCGCTCGAGGCGGGGTATCCGATCGCTGTGGGGATCGTCGACGAGCCGAGCACTGGCATCGACACACCCGACGAGTACCGTCGATTCGTCGAGCGTTGGTCGCGCCAACTTACCGAATCGTCGGCGCCGCTTTGAGGCTCGTCAGATACGCCACGAGGTCGGCGAAGTCGACCGGCGCCAGGCCGTCGACCTGGCCCGCGGGCATGATCGACACATCGCCGACCCGCCTGGCCTCAATCTCGGATTTCGGGATGCGGACCGAACGGGCTTCGGCGTCGACGAGCTCCACGTGGGCTTCGGTCTCGCCGCGGACGACGCCGGTGACGACCGCGCCGTCCTTCCTGGCGACGATCGCGGGCTGGAAGCCGGTCGCGATCCGGCTCGACGGTTCGAGGACGGAGCGGACGATCTCGGCCTTGTCATATTTCAAGGCCAGGCCCGTCAGGTCGGGCCCGACATTGGCCGCGCCGCGGCCCTCGGCGGCGTGACATTTGGCGCAGTTCAGCCCCTTGGCGTCGAAGAACAGCTCCTCGCCCTTGCGGGAGTCTCCCGAGTGATTCAGGGCGAACGCACGCAGGCCGTCGAGGCCTGTGGGCCGAGGAGCCGTCGCCAGGATCGGCTCGGAAGGTTCGGAGACCTGGACGCTGAACGACCAGGTGCCGATGCCCTGCCGCGAGCACACGAGCAGCCGGTTCGTCCCCTTCGCGAGCTTGACGCCGACGAGGTCGGAGTCGGGCATGTAAGCCCGTCCGCCGGCATTTCCGCCTTTGTGGACGATCGCCTCGTTGAGCGAGACCAGGATCGAGCCGCTCGAGCCGAGGAGGAGCATCGCGTCGCGGTCGGTCTCGGAGGGGATCTCTGCATAGGCGAACGCGGCGAGGTCGGGCGAGCCGTTGGTATCGTAGCCGAAGCCGCCGACGTCGCCGCGGCCGGCCTTGAAGGCGTCGAGGTCGATGCGCCCGGTCCTCGCGTCTGCCGCCATTTCACTCCAGCGGATCGGGCGGCCCTCGACCCCCGAGTAGGCGCGGCCGAAGTCGATGGAGCGCTCGCCGAAGAAGACCTGGGCGGTCGTCCTCGGGAACGGTCCGATCACCTTCCAGGCCGCGATCGGGCGGAAGTCGGCGAGCACTCGCCCGACGGACTCGGCCGCGAGCCCGCGGAACTCCCCGGCCCTGGCCCGGCGGACGAGCTCGGCCGAGACCTGGGGGCGAATCCGCAGGAGGGCGAGCTGGGCAACGCGGCGGAGATCGGCATTGCGATCATCGAGCGCTGCCAGGTAGACGTCGATGGCCCGTGTATCGGGCATACCACAGAGCGCGATCGTCGCGCCGGTCCGCGTCGCTTCGGACTTCGCGAGTGCGATGAGCTTCGGCACGGCGCCGGCCAGCCGAAGTCTTCCTACCGCGTCGATCGCGGCATCGCGGACCTCGGCGTCGGGGTCTTCGAGCCGGGCAACGATCCGCGCGTGGACCTCCGGCGGGAGCTTGGCGACCTCGCGGAGGGCGTGCAGCGCGGCGATCTGGACGGGCTTCGGTTTGCCGTCCATGAAGTCGGCGAGGTCGTTCGGCGGGAGGGCCCCCGAGCGTCCGAGGCCGGGGAGGGCCCTCGCGACAAGCTCCGGCGGCGCGGTCGGGTCGAAGAGGAGCGCGAAGCGGAGGTTGAACGCCTGGCGATTGTTGATCCCGCCCAGGGCGTCGAGCGCCGCCGTGCGGACGAGGAGCGGCTGATTCTTGCTCGCGACGATCTGTCCGAGCAGGGGGACGGCCCGCGGCTCGCCCCAGCGGCCGAGCGCGGTGATGAGCGTCGCGCGGTTGGTCGCATCGCCCTCGCGCGGCAGGGCGGCGAGGAAGTTGGCGGCGACCTCCGGGCCGATTCCCGCCAAACCGAGGATCGCCTGCCGTCGCACGCTCGGCACGGCGTCGACGAGGCCGCGCGAGAGGCCGACGAGGATGGCCTGCATCCCTTGCCTGTCCCAATCGACGCTCTTGCTCGGGAACGAGCCGGCGAGCGGGTTCGTGCCGAACCAGGCGCCGGTCCACTCGGGGTATTTGCGGTACTGGCCGGCGAGGTTCGCGAGGATGCGGGCGCGGACGGTCGGGTCGGCCTCCTCGGTGAAGGCGAGGTCGAGGGCCCGGATCGCGGGCAGTGACCAGGATTCGTCGACGAGGGCCAGGGCATCGTCGCGCTGCTTGGGGTTCTTCAAGGCGGCTTTGATCGCGTCGGTATCCCA
>DASZMJ010000087.1:0-1911 GCA_035551935.1 Isosphaeraceae bacterium | reverse complement strand
GGCGACCTCACCGGCGAGCCGGGCATTGGCCGCAACAAGCGCCCGATTGGCGCGGAGGCTCCGGCCTCCCGTCGCGCGCCGGATGCGGTCGAGCAGGAACGGGGTCACGGCCTTGCCGGTGACGTTCTGGCGTCGTGCTTCGGCCAGGGCGTCGGCCAGGGCGGTCTCCATCGCCTCGCGATCGAGCGCGTCAGCCTCGGGGACCGGCTGCGCCAGGACGACCGCGCCGGGCAAGGCCAGCGCCCGTTGCGCGGCGACGACCGCGGCGGCCTCGCCCGGCGTGTCGACCCGCGCGTCCAGCGGCAGGCCGCTCGACCCCGTGGTGAAGGCCGGGAACTCGTCCGTGCCGTAGCCGACGACGAGTACCCCGCGCGTCTCCAACTGTTCGAGCGTCGCGGGCACGTCGAGGATCGACTTGACCCCCGAGCAGACGACCAGACAGCCGTCGGCCCGTGCCAGTTCGTCGAGGTCGTTGGAGACGTCGAACGTCGTCGCGGCCTCGCGATGGACGCCTCCGAGCCCGCCCGTGGCCATCACGCCGATCCCCGCCGTCCGCGCCAGCCGGAGCGTGGCCGAGACGGTCGTCGCCGCGTCGAGCCGCCGCGCGACGGCCCACCCGAGGTCGCGCCGGCCCGCCTTGAGGAACCCTCCCGGCTCCCGCGCGACCCGTTCCAGCTCCTGCGCGTCCAGGCCGATGCGGACGACGCCCCCGAGCAGGGCGACCGTCGCCGGGACCGCCCCCGCCCGCCGCACGGCCTCCTCCGAGGCCCGCGCCGTGTCCAGGTTCTCGGGCCAGGGCAGGCCGTGCGTGATCAAGGTCGATTCCAGGGCCACCACCCCCCGCCCTCCCGCGATCGCCCCGGCCACCTCGGCCGCGATTTTCAGATCAAGACCGCCTCCCGCCACCGCCATGCCAATCCCCCCTTGTGTAATGGGTCTTGCGAGCCACAAAAAACGGCGTGCCGCCGGATCTCGGGGCGGCACGCCGTTGAATTCACGTCCGTGAACCTCGGGAGGCTAACTCTCACTCACTCACTTGGCCACGCCCACGGCGGTCGCCCTGGCGGCCTTGCGGAGGGCGTCGGCGTGGTCGGTCTGTTCCCAGGTGAACTCGGGCTCGAACCGGCCGAAGTGGCCGCCGCTGGCGGTCTTGCGGTAGATCGGCCGGCGGAGGTCGAGGTGCTTGATGATCCCCGCGGGGGTCAGCGGGAAGGTGGCCTTGATCAGCTCGGCGATCCGGGCGTCGGGGATCTGGCCGGTGCCGAAGGTGTCGACGTGGACGCTGACCGGCTCGGAGACGCCGATGGCGTAGGCGAGCTGGACCTCGCACTTCTCGGCCAGGCCGGAGGCGACGACGTTCTTGGCGACGTGCCGGGCCATGTAGGCGGCCGACCGGTCGACCTTCGTGGGGTCCTTGCCGCTGAAGGCGCCGCCGCCGTGCCGGCCCATCCCGCCGTAGGTGTCGACGATGATCTTGCGGCCGGTCACCCCGGCGTCACCGCAGGGGCCGCCGACCACGAACCGGCCGGTCGGGTTGATGTAGAACTTCGTCTGGTCGTCGACCATGTCGGCCGGCAGGACGGGGAGGATCACCTGCTCCTTGATGACCCGGCGGATCTCCTCGATCGGGGTCTCGTCGGTCTGCGTCGAGATCACCACGGCGTCGATCCGGACCGGCCGGCCGTCCTCGTATTCGACGGTGACCTGGCTCTTGCTGTCGGGCCGGAGCCACTTGATCGTGCCGTCCTTGCGGAGGTCGGTGATCCGGTTGATGAGCCGGTGCGCCAGGGCGACCGGCATCGGCATCAGCTCCGACGTCTCGTTCGAGGCGTAGCCGAACATCAGGCCCTGATCGCCGGCGCCGATGTCCTTGCCCTTGTCGGAGTCCTCGTTCACGCCCTGGGCGATGTC
>DASZMJ010000086.1:0-3817 GCA_035551935.1 Isosphaeraceae bacterium | reverse complement strand
AGAGGGCCGGCGTGAGGGTTTCTTCCAGCGGCCCCCTTAGGCGCAGGGACCACCCGTCGTGTCGAAGACGACCCTCGTCCGAACCGTCGCGACCTTCGGCCTGCTGACGGCCGGGTATCTCGGCTACGACCGCGGCTTCGCCCTGCTGGCCGCCCGGATCAGCCGGGCGCCGACGGTCGCGGCGGAGCCGCGGAAGGGGCGGGACACCAAGGAGTCGAGGACGTCGCGCGAGGCCACCGAGCTGGCCATCCGCGGCTTCGGCGAGGGGCACTGGAGCACCGACCCGGAGCTGACGCTCCGCCTGTACAATCCCGAGCGGGGCTACTGGATGTACGCCGGCGCCCAGGAGCGGAGCAAGGACGGTAAGCGCTGGACGTTCACCCCGTTCGCCGTCGTCTCGATGTCGCGGGACCGCAAGAGCGTCAAGACGATGGTCGGCAAGCAGGCGGTCCTCGACTTCGACCAGCCGACCGGCCTGACCAAGCCGGGGGCCAAGTCGGGGCACGTCGTCCGGGCGCGGATCATCGGAGAGGTCGTCATCCGCGACGACAAGGGGACCCCGGCCAGGAAGGCCGACGACCTGATCATCGGCCCGTTGTCGTACCTCGAGTACGTCGAAGACCCCGGTCGCGAGAAGCTCGGGCCGATCCCGCAGGCGCGGGTCGTCGTCGCCGAGGGCGAGGCCCCCGGCCCCCGCATCCGGAGCGAGTCGCACGTCCTGATCCGCGACAACGACCTGACCATGACCGGCGACGGCCTCCGCATCGACCTGATCCCGACCGCCCCGTCTACCCCCGGCGGCTCGACCGGCTTCAACGGCGCCCGGACCGCCTGGCTCCTGACCAACGTCCGCGTCCACATCGACGACGTCGGCCGCTCGGGCATCCTCCCCGGCGGCGCGCCGGAGCCGAAGGAGCCGCCGAAGGCACCCGGTCCGGACACGAAGGACGGCAAGCCCGCCCCCAAGAAGACGCCGACGCCGCTCGACCTCCGCAGCGACGGGCCGATGCGGGTCGACCTGGCCAAGCCGAACCCGCCGATCAAGTGGGGGCCCCCCGCGCCGCCGGGGCCGGTCAAGGTCTTCTTCACCAAGAACGTCGAGGTCACGCGCGGCGCGACCGAACCCGGGCAGTTGCCCGCCCAGCTCGACTCCGACAACCTCGCCCTGGTGCTCGTCCAGGGCGACCAGCCCCCGCCGCCGGCAGGCTCGCCGAAGCCCGACGCCGCCGACGCGACCGATCCCGGGCCGATGCAGGGGCTGACCCTCCGCCGCGCACGCGCCGACGGCCACGCCGTCTGGCTCCAGTCCCCCTCGGACGGGACCCGCGTGCGCTGCCACGAGCTGATCCACGAGAAGTTCGGCCCCGGCAAGCCCGAGGTCACCCGCCTGCTGGCCGACTCAGGCAAGCAGCTCTGGATCGAGAAGATCGACCGCGCCACGCAGGGCAAGGATAAGGGGAAGGTCACGGCCGTCAGCGTCATCGAGACCCGGAGCGCGACGATCACCCAGTCGCCCGGCGACGACGCCGGCTCGACGATCGTCGCCGACGGCCCTGGCACGCTCGAGACCCGCCCCGAGCGCGACCGGCCGATCGAGCGGACGGCCTCGTGGGACGACCGGCTCATCGTCCTGCCCGAAGGCCAGGGGGAGCAAACCCGGCAGGTCATCCTCCTGACCGGCACCCCCACGATCCGCGTCGTCGACGAGTTCGACCTCGCCGCCAATCGATCCATCAAGATCTGGCTCCGCCCCAATCCGAAGGACAAGGCGAAGGAGAAGGCCGACCCCGCCAGGGCGATCGGCTCGGCGTCGCCCGGGGGCGACGCCTCGAAGATCGAGAGCCTCGAGGCCCTGGGCTCGGTCCACCTCGTCGCCACCGGCAAGCCGGCGGCCGGCGCGAACCCGGACGACACGCCGTTGCCGAAGCGGACGATGGACGCGCGCGACCTGCTCGTCGTCCACTTCGACGCCCCGCCACCGCCGAAGCCGGCGCCGAAGCCCGCCACCGCCGACGCGAAGGTCGAGGACCCGGCGCCGACCGTCGCCGCGGCCGGGCCCGCGCCGAAGCCGGCCGAGGCGGAGGAACCGAAGGAGCCCGAGCCCGACATGGACGTCCGGGCCGACAAGGTCTGGGCCTGGATCACGCCGGGGGGCGAGCCGGGCAAGCGGGGCGACCTGAGGGAGGCGCAGCTCGTCGGCGAGGTCGAGTTGCACCAGGGCCCGACCGCCGGCAAGGCGCGCGGGACGGACC
This sequence comes from Isosphaeraceae bacterium, assembly GCA_035551935.1. Lineage (GTDB taxonomy): Bacteria > Planctomycetota > Planctomycetia > Isosphaerales > Isosphaeraceae > DASZMJ01. The sequence goes on along the minus strand of DASZMJ010000086.1, from coordinate 1,565 downwards.
TGGTGGCGGACCAAGCCCGCGTCCTCAACGACGGGCCCGGCAAGGCCCGGCTCCTGGCCAAGGGGACGCCGTCGCGGCCGGCCGAGGCGGCCACCGACGAGTTCAGGATCCAGGGGCCCTTCCTCGGCCTCGAGCAGGCGGCCGATTACGCCTGGGTCATGGGCCGCGGCCGTCTGATCCAGCACGCGGCCACGCCCAGGCCCGACGGCGACGGGGACGATGCCGACAAGGATGAGCCCCCGGCCGACGACGGCGCCCCGCGCGCCAAGGGGCCGGTGGTCGTCACCTGGAACGTCGCCGACGACGAGCTCGGCATGGAGTTCTTCGGCCGCGGCGAGGCGTACCACAAGCGGCTCGCCGGCCCGGCCACCCCGCCGAGCGTCGCCGAGGCGCGGTTCCGCGGCGACGTCGAGGCCAATGTCGACGACTCGCGAATGTTCTGCGACGAGATGCTCGCCGTCATGGACAAGGGCGTCTCCTTCATCAAGCCCAGGAAGGATCCCAGGGCGAAGAAGCCCGCCGAGCCCGAGCCCCGCCCGCAGCTCGCCGGGGTCCGCTGCGAGGGCGACGTCGACATCTTCAGCCGCAAGACCGAACCCGACACCGGCAACCTCGTCGAGCTCCAGCGCGTCTCGGGCGAGATCGTGACCTTCGACCGCAAGTCCGGCAAGTTCCAGGTCCTCACGCCGGGGATCGTCCGCCTCTACAGCCTCCCCGACGCCGACGACCCCGCCAAGCCCGGCGCGGGCCGCACCGAACCGCCGCGGAGCACCGTCGCCCGCACCTCCGCCCGGCCGTCGGGCGACCCGAAGGACAACGAGAAGGGCACGCCAAAGACCAAGGCCGACGGGCTCGTCCTGACCCGGATCCAGTTCCGAGGGCACATGGAAGGTAAGTTCACCGAGACCGCCAAGGGGAAGGCGCCGGGGCCGCGCCGCGCCTGGTTCTATAGGGCCGTCGAGGTCATCCGCGGCAAGGTCGCCAGCGAGGACGATGACCTCCGCATCCCCGGCGACGACGCCTCCCTCTTCCGCCGTCACCCCGACGTCGTCATCCTCCGCTCCGACGTCCTCGAGGTCGAGAACCAGCCCCCGCCGCCGTTGCGACTCAAGAAGGGCCAGAAGCCCCCGGCCGACCGCCCCAAGGCGCGCAATTACATGGTCGCGCAGTCGCGCGCCACCGCCCGGACCCGCGACACGGCGATCCAAGGGGATGAAATTAAATACAATTCCGAATCGGAAACCTTCTTCGTGTACGGCGCCGCCGGCCGCGGCGTGACGATCGTCCGGCAGGAGCGCGCCGGCCAGCCCCCGTCGGTCACGCAGGGGCGGGCCGCGAAGTTCAACCGCCTGACCGGCTCCTCGGAGCTGATCCATCCCGAGACGATCCAGTTCGTCGACGCCAACACCGGCGTCCGCCCTGGCGTCGCCGGCACGGCCGACCCCTTCCCCAAGAAGGAGCGCCCCAAGCGCAAGGAGGCCACCCTCCCCGGCCGCAGCAACCGCGAGCGCCGCAACTTCAGCGGCGGGCAGTGATTTCGGATTGCGGAATTCGGGGTGCGGGGG
>DASZMJ010000085.1:0-1870 GCA_035551935.1 Isosphaeraceae bacterium | reverse complement strand
CACGGTCAGCGGCGGCGCGGAGGCCGTCGACGTCGACGATGTCGAGCGACGGGGCGCCACGGGCGAAGGAGATCGTCGAGGGCATACCAGAAAGACTACGGATCGCGGCGGCCCTACGCGTGCGATCAGTCACCGGGGGTGGGCCGGCTAGCCCACCCCCGGTGCCCAAACGATCTTCAGGCCGTAGCTCCGAGCAGTTCCATCGCGATCTCGGCCACCTGGGTCGGGGTCCGCCCGACCCTGACGCCCTTCGCCTCGAGCGCCTCCGCCTTGGCCGCGGCGGTCCCCCGGCTGCCGCTGACGATCGCGCCGGCGTGGCCCATCGTCTTGCCCGGGGGGGCGCTGAAGCCGGCGATGTAGCCGACGACCGGCTTGGTCACGTGCTCGCCGATGAACTCGGCCGCCTTCTCCTCGGCGTCGCCGCCGATCTCCCCGCACATGACGATGAGCTCGGTCTCGGGATCGTCCTGGAACATCCCGATGACGTCGATGAAGTCCGTGCCCGGCACCGGGTCGCCGCCGATCCCGACGATCGTCGAGTTGCCGAAGCCGCTCTGGGCCAGGACGTTGCCGACCTGGTAGGTGAGCGTGCCGGAGCGGCTGACGACGCCGACGTTGCCGGGCTTGAAGAACGACGCCGGGATGATCCCGACGTTGGCCTTGCCCGGCGAGAGGATTCCCGGGCAGTTGGGCCCGACCAGGCGGGCGCGGCCGTTCTTCTTGATGATGTTGTAGGCCCGGAGCTCGTCGAAGGCCGGGATCCCCTCGGTGATCGCGATGATCAGCTCGATCCCCGCGTCCTCGGCCTCGAGGATCGAGTCGGCGGCGAAGCGCGGCGGGACGAAGATCATCGCCGTGTTCGCGCCGGCCTGCTCGACCGCCTCGTGGAACGTGTTGAAGACCGGGATCCCGTCGACGTCCTGGCCGCCCTTGCCGGGCGTCACCCCGGCGACGACGTTGGTCCCGTATTCGCGGTTGCGCAGCGTGTGGAAGGTGCCCTCGCTGCCGGTGATCCCGCTCGTACAGAGCTTGGTGTTGGTGTCGATGAAGATGCTCATGCCGGGGCTCCCTGGGCGGCGAGTTCGACGACCCTGGCGGCGGCGCCGTCCATCGTCGCCTCGGTGTACACGTTGGGGAGGTTGGCCTCGGCCAGCAGCCGGCGGCCCTCCTCGTCGTTGGTCCCGTCGAGCCGGACGACGAACGGCACCGTCGGCTTGATCTGGTCGAACGCCGCGATCAGGCCGCGGGCGACCTCGTCGCAGCGGGTGATCCCGCCGAAGATGTTGAACAGGACCGCGGTGACCTTGGGGTTGGAGAGGATCACCTCGACCGCGCTGGTGATCGCCTCGGCCTTCGAGCCGCCGCCGGCGTCGAGGAAGTTGGCCGGCTCGCCGCCGGCCAGCTTGACGACGTCGAGCGTCGACATCACCAGGCCGGCGCCGTTGCCGAGGATCCCGATGTTGCCGTCGAGCTTGACGTAGGTCAGCCCGCGCTCGTGGGCCATCCGCTCCTGCTCGTCCTCGCCGGAGAGGTCGCGGAGCTCGGCGTTGTCGGGGTGCCGGAACAGCGCGTTGCCGTCGAGCGTGACCTTGGCGTCGAGCGCCTTGACCTGGCGGTCGGGGGTGACGATCAGCGGATTGACCTCGACCAGCGTCGCCTCCTCGGCGACGAAGGTGGCGTACAGCTTGGCCAGCATCGCCCCGATCGGTCGGACGACGTCGGCGTCGACCCCGGCCGCGTAGGCCAGCCGGCGGCCGTGGAAGTCCTGGAAGCCGAGCAGCGGGTCGACGTGGAGGCGGGCCAGCGCGTCGGGGCTCTCCTCGGCGACCTGCTCGATGTCCATCCCGCCCTGGGTCGAGAGCATCACCAG
>DASZMJ010000084.1:0-46271 GCA_035551935.1 Isosphaeraceae bacterium | reverse complement strand
GGCGCCGTGCCGTCCGCGGATCTGGCGGAGCCGAATCAGGGCGGGGTCGGATGCGGCGGCGGAGCCCCTGCAATTGCCGCAGCCGCTCCTGGAGGCCCTGATTCACGGCCTCTCGAGAGCGGCGTGAGGGCCAAAGTCCAGAAAGAGAGAGTCGTTTGATGCCATCGACGAGGAGACGGCAGCCGAAGTTCATGAGGAGGCCGCGCCTGAGGCCGGTGGCCTTGAGGTAAGAAAGGACCTGGGCGGTCGCGCCCTCGGGGTACGCGGCGACGGACTTCAACTCCACGATCACCTCGCCCGCGACGAGCAGGTCGACCTTCAGCCCCTTGATCGGGTGTCCCTTGTAGTTTACATCGACCGCCACCTGCCTGTCGAACGGGACGCCCCGGCGTGCGAGCTCCACGCACAGCGCCTCTTCATCAATCGATTCCAACAATCCCGGCCCCAGCACCCGATGCACCTCGATCGCCGCGCCGACCACCTTCTCTGTCAATTCATCACCCATCTTTTCTCTCTTCTCTCTGTGTCCACTGTTTCCTCTGTGGCAAACTCTTATTTTACCATAAGTGCCTGGATGATTGGCACGATCACCACATTCGCCGCGAAGACGGCGAGCATCGCCCGCACCACTCCCAAGGTGGCGGCGCGGCCGACGGCCTCGGTGGAGCGGTCGGCGTCGAGGCCGGTCCGGCAGCCGACGAGGCCGATGAGCAGGCCGAACAGGGCGGTCTTCAGCGTGGCGGGGAGGACATCGGATAAATATAAATAATCCAGCGCGCGGTTGCCGAACAGCTCGGGCGAGAGCGTGCCGGCGGCGAGCTCGGCGACGAGGGCGCCGAGCAGGGCGGCGGCGTCGAGGACGACCGTCAGCAACGGGACGGCGACCATGCAGGCGATCGCCCGGGGGGCGACGAGCGTGGGGATCGCCGGGGCGCCGAGGACCTCGCGGGCGTCGATCTCCTCGGTCAAGGTCATCGACCCCAGCTCCGCGGCCAGGCCGGCGCCGAGCCGGCCGGCGACGAGCAGGCTCGCCAGCAAGGGGCCGGTCTCGACGAGCACGGCGGCCGTCAGGACGCTGGGCAGGTACTCCTCGGCGCCCTGGGCGACGAGCAGGCGATGCGTCTGGAGCCAGGTGACGAGGCCGACGCTGACGCCGGCCGCGAGGAGGATCGGCAGGCTCCCCCAGGTGACGCGGTCGAACTGCCGGAGCACCTCGCCGGGCCGCTTCACGAGCGCCCCGGGCATCGCCGCGACCGAGCGCGCCGCGAAGGCCAGGAATCGGCCGAGCCACCCCCAGAACGCGAGCATGGTCCTCCCTCTCTCAAGGTTCTTCGCCCGCGGCCCGCGGCCCTTGGCGGCCTCCGGCCGTGACGGACACGTCGCCATTCTACCGCCCGCCGCCGCCCCCTCGCCGACCGGGGCCGCGCGGTGTTAGGATCGGGGGCGCCATGCCCCGCGAACCGTCGCCCATGCTGATCCTCTCGGCGATCATGCTCGCCGGGGGCCTGTACGCGACCCTGCTCGGCCACCGCGTCGTCGGCCGCCGACCGGGCCTGAGCCTCGCCTACGACGCCTGGCACGACCGCCACGGCCACCGCCTCCGCCGCCTCGGCCCGCTCCTCGTCGTCGCCGCCCTGCTCATCGCCCTCGGGTCGAGCGGGGGATGAACCGCATGGCCGGCCCGGATTGTCCGCGACGGCGCGGGGCCGGATAATAATGCAGTGGCGCCGAGATCCGCCGAGCCACGAACGGACGAGACCCGGAGGAGAGGAGCCCATGCCTGTCACGACCCCGCCCCGGCGACCGGTCGAAAACTGGGAAGCCAGGCGCGACGAGTGGATCGCCGACGTGACACGGATCGTCGACGACGTCGAGGCCTGGGCCTCGGAACAGGACTGGCTGGTCCACCGGCATCCGAAGACGCTCACCGACGACTCGATCGGATCGTACGAGGTCCCGATGCTCATGATCCGGACGCCGAACGCCCCCCTCGTCCTCGACCCGCTCGCCAGGGATGTCGTCGGGGCGTCGGGCCGGATCGACCTCAGCGTTCTTCAATCACTTGATAATATATTGATTATTAAAAATGAAGCCGGCTGGCACCTCGTCGTCGACCCGCCGAACCTCGATCGCCCCTGGTCGAAGGAGGGGTTCCTCGAGCTTGCCGCCGGACTGGCGAAGCGAGCATGACGCGGCGGCAGTGGCGATTGGAGCGCCTCCGGGCCATCGAGCGCGAGTATCGGGTCGCCCTGGCCGCGGCGGAGGGCCTGGACCAACTGCTCCGCGCCGACCCGAATGCCCTCGAGGGCCGAGGGCTCAAGGTCAAGGACCGTGAAAACTACCGGACCAACCTCGAGTCGACCTACCTCGTCCGCCTGTTCGCCGAGTTCGAGGCGGCCCTCCGCGAGGCTTGGGGGCATGCGTTCGGTCGGGCCACTCGGCCGGACATGTTCGACCTGATCGAGGCGGTTGCGGCCCGTTGTTATATCCCCGAGAATTGGAAGGACAGCGTGCACTCGGTCCGACCCTATCGCAATGCCCTGGTCCATGAGGGAAGAGATGATGCGGCGGCGATGCCGCTGATCGAGGCCCGAAGCCACCTCGGCCGGTTCCTCAGCGGCTTGCCCCATCGATGGTGAACCCGACCCTCGGGCTTCCCCGGCTCGATTGACACGCGCCCGGACGCTGCCTAGAATCGGGCGGTCGGCTGCCGAAAGCGTGCGCAACGGGAGAGACAGCGGGGAGGATGGACGCTTGGCGGAGAAACCGTGGGGCGGGCGGTTCGCGGGGAACACGGACCGCAGGGTCGAGGCGTTCACCGAGTCTATCTCCTTCGATCGTCGGCTCTTCGAGCAGGACATCAGGGGGTCGGTCGCGCATGCGCGAATGCTCGCGGCGGTCGGCCTGCTGACCGAGGCCGAGTGCGAACAAATTGTGCAAGGGTTGTCGGAGATCCGGGCCGAGATCGAATCGGGGACGTTCCCGTTCTCGATCGCCCGCGAAGACATCCACATGCACGTCGAGGCCGCCCTGGTCGACCGGCTCGGCGATGTCGGCCGCAAGCTTCACACCGCCAGGAGTCGCAACGACCAGGTCGCGACCGACCTGAAGCTCTGGACCCGCGACGCGCTCGACGGCATCGACGCGCGCTTGAAGGCCCTCCAGCGCGCCTTCGTCGCCGCGGCCGAGCGGCATCGCGGCCTGATCCTGCCCGGTTATACGCATCTCCAGCGCGCCCAGCCGGTGCTCGCGCCGCACTACTTCCTCGCCTACATCGAGAAGCTCGCGCGCGACCGCGACCGCGTGGCCGACGCTCGGAAGCGCCTGAATGTCTCGCCGCTGGGCGCCGCGGCCCTGGCGGGGACGACCTTGCCGATCGACCGCGAGCACGTCGCGCGGGCGCTCGGCTTCGATGGCGTCGCCGCGAACAGCATGGACGTGTCGAGCGACCGCGACTTCGCGATCGAGGCGGTCTCGGTGCTGTCCCTGATCGCCGCGCACCTCTCGGGCTGGGCCGAGGAGTGGGTCCTCTGGAGCACGCAGGAGTTCGGCTTCCTCGCGCTGCCCGACGCCGTCTGCACCGGCAGCAGCATCATGCCGCAGAAGAAGAACCCGGACGTGCTGGAATTGATCCGCGGCCGCGCGGCGCGCGTCTTCGGCTCGCTGTCGACGCTGCTGGTGCTGGTCAAGGGCCTCCCGCTGGCCTACAACCGCGACCTCCAGGAGGACAAGCCCCCGCTGTTCGACGCCTTCGACACCGTCGGCTCCTGCCTCGACCTCGCCGCCGTCGTCGTCGAAGGGGCCACCCTCCGCGCCGATCGGATCGCCGAGCGGCTGGACGAGGGCTTCCTCGACGCGACGACGTTGATGGAGCACCTGATCCGGCTCGGCGTCCCCCAGCGCACCGGGCACGAGGTCGTCGGCCGCCTCGTCGCCTTGTGCGAGTCCCGCCGCTGCCGCCTCGCCGACCTCTCCCCCGCCGACCTCGCCGCCGCCCACCCCGCCCTCGGCCCGGACATTGCTCAGGCTCTTGGTGTGGAGAACGCCGTCAAGGCGTTCCGCTCGTACGGCTCGACGGCGCCGGCGGAAGTGGAGAAGCAATTGGCGCGGTGGAAGGGGCGGTTGGGACGGGAGTCGTGATCGTATTCGAAGGTTTCCTTCTGTAGGATGGAGATGGTCGCAGGTGTCTTGCGCGGAGGAGTTGAAAATCGATGAGGAGTCGAGCATGTCAATGACCACGGTGCCCGTGCTCGTCGACGACGAATCCGCGCGGGCCTATGAGGCGGCATCGGCCGAGACGAAGCGGAAGATCGCCCTCATCCTCGGGCTTCATCTCCGGGACCTGGTCGACCCTCGGCGGATGACGCTCAGCGAGGTGATGGACCGGATGGGCGCGAAGGCGGAGCAGAGGGGGCTGACCCCGGAGATCCTCGAGTCGATCCTCTACCCATTGATGGCTTGAGAAATGGCGATTATTCCGCAGTTCTACGAATCCTTCAATCCTATTCTCAAAGCCCTGAAGGCTCTAGGCGGTTCGGGGTCCATCAAGGAGATCAACGATAAGGTCATCGAGTCGATGAACCTCGCTGGGTCGGTGTTAGAGCAACTCCACGACCCAGAGTCCAGGAACGAGACCGAGGTGGAATATCGACTGGCTTGGGCACGGACCTATCTCAAGAAATATGATTTAATTAACAATTCATCACGGGGGATCTGGGCTCTGACCGAGAAGGCGGAGAATGTCCCCGTGGTTGACCCGGACGAGATCGTTGAGCAGGTTCGGCTCCAGTCGCGGAAGCAAGGAGAGCGTGTACCAGAGTCGAAGCCGGATGAGCCTTCTCTCGCAGTAGACGATGACGTGGACCAAGGATGGGAAGCCGAGTTGCACAGGATCCTGACGAAGCAACTCGAGCCGGCCGCATTCGAGCGACTTGTCCAACGTATCCTTCGCGAGTCCGGGTTTGTCGAGGTCCATGTCACGGGCCGGTCGGGCGACGGCGGGATCGACGGAAAGGGGATCGCGAAAATTCATGGAATAATGAGTTTTCATGTCATTTTTCAATGCAAGCGATATCTGGGCGTCGTTTCGGCCGGCGAGGTCCGGGACTTCCGCGGGGCGATGGTGGGGAGGGCAGACAAGGGGATCTTCATCACGACAGGCACCTTCTCAAGAGATGCGGTCAAAGAGGCGACGAGGGATGGGGCCCCGCCAATTGATCTTATGGACGGCGAGCAATTGGCAGCCAAGTTGAAGGAACTCAGGCTCGGCGTCAAGGTCGAGAAAGTGGAGAAAGTAACGGTAGATCCAGACTGGTTCCAAACCAGGGCGAACGCACGTGTTTCGCAAATCCTTGTCCTGCAAGGATTTGCAATCTAGTGCACGGAATTCAACTAGTCGCAAGTTCTTTGCAGACAAGGATTTGTGAATTAGATGCGTTTGCCCTGGGTTCCAAACCATCTGACGGCGGGTGGCCCCGGTTGCTCGCAACAGTGACGTAGGTTGCTCGCAACAGTGACGTAGGCTGGGCGGGTGGCCCCGGTTGCGAGCAACCGGGGTCGCGCAGCGACGAGAGGTGATTGGGGAAGGCCGAGCGTTCCGGGGGGACCTCTTGCGGCTGCGCCGCCCCGGTTGCGAGCAACCGGGGCCACCCGGAGCCGACGAATACAGGTCGACCGGGGCGAGGCGTGGGGCTAGGGAAGGTGGGTACTCCGATGATCGCCGAGCGGATCAAGGCGATGTTGCAGGCGTGCGAGGGGGGGGAGCCGCTGTTCCCGCCGAACGAGCTGTACAACGAGAAGTGGCTCCTGCGCGTCGCGCTCGACTGGTTCGCCGAGCACGGCGGCGATCGATACCCGCTGTCGCCCCTGGAGGGGGGGCGGTGGTTCTCGGAGGCGTGGCTGCCGTCGGCGTTCCTGCCGAGGTATCGCGGCGACAAGCTCGCGGAGGCGCGGACGCACGCCGACGCGGTGATCGGCCACTTCACGATCGGCGAGCACGGGACGGCGGGGTTGTCGCTCAAGCCGGAGGCGCGGCAGTTCGTGCTGGTGGAGGCGAAGATCTTCAATCGATTGTCGGCCGGGGTGAAGAACTCGCCGGGATACGACCAGGCGGCGCGGAGCGTGGCGTGCGTCGCCGAGGTCTTGCGACGCGCCGAGCGCGACCCGGAGGACATGGAGTCGCTGGGGTTCGTCGTCATCGCGCCGAGGGCGCGGATCGACGACGGCGTCTTCGCCTGGGAGGTCGCCGCGGATTCGATCCGCGCCAAGGTCCGCAGCCGCGTGCAAGACTACGGCGGCGAGCGCGACGCCTGGTTCCGCGACTGGTTCGAGCCGACGCTCGACCGGGTCGAGATGCATGCGTTGAGCTGGGAGGATCTCGTCGAGGTCGTCGCCTTCCACGACCCGCCCGCCGGCCAGTTCATCGACAGCTTCTACGGCCAGTGCCTCCGCTACAACCGGCACCGCGAGGTCGCTCGCTACCCCGGCCGCGCCGCCGGCTCCGACCGCGCCAGCCTGCCCCAGCCCGAGAAGCCGCCCGAACCTGCCGAACCCGTGCCCGATCTGGAGGAGGCGAACCGTTGACGTCGTGCCGCGCGGCCGCGCTCGTGTGTCAGAATGAGGACCTGTAGGGCGTGTGCAACACGCCGCAACGACCGATTCACCCAACGAAGACGGCGTGTTGCACACGCCTGACATCACGACCGACGAACAATCGAGAGAGACGATGGACCAGTTCCACTATCGCGACGGCAAGCTCTACTGCGAGGAGGTCCCGGTCGCCGACCTGGCGGCGCGGTTCGGGACGCCCTTGTACGTGTACAGCAAGGGGGCGATCCTCGGCCAGCTCAAGGCGCTGCAAACGGCGTTCGCCGAGCTCGACCCGCTGGTCTGCTACTCGGTCAAGGCGAACTCGAACCTGGGCATCCTGCGGGTCCTGGCCGAGCACCACAGCGGCTTCGACGTCGTCTCCGGCGGCGAGCTGCACCGGGTCGTCCTGGCGGGCGGCGACGCGGGCAAGACGGTCTTCGCCGGGGTCGGCAAGACGGACGAGGAGATCAAGGCCGGCCTCGACGCGGGCGTCCTGATGTTCAACGTCGAGAGCGAGGCCGAGCTCGACGCGATCGCGCGGGTGGCGGCGGAGGAGGGTAAGGTCGCGCCGATCGCGCCTCGGGTCAACCCGGACGTCGACCCGAAGACGCACCGCTACACGTCGACCGGCAAGAAGGAGTCGAAGTTCGGCATGGACATCGACCGCACCCTCGCATTGGCCGAGCAGGTGCGGGGGATGAAATCCGTGTCGATGATCGGCATGCACATGCACATCGGCTCGCAGATCACGACGACCGAGCCGTACGCGAGTGCCGCGGCGAAGGGGGTGGATATCATCGCGCGGCTGCGAGCGATGGGGCACCCGATCGCGTGGTACAATATCGGCGGCGGCTACGGGATCAACTACAAAGGGCGGGAGGCGCGGCCGATCGCCGAGTTCGCGAAGGTGATCGTGCCGGCGGTGAGGCAGACGGGCTGCCGCCTGGCGATGGAGCCGGGCCGGGTGGTCGTCGGCGACGCCGGCATCCTGGTGAGCCGTGTGTTATATACCAAGCAGTCGGGGGAGAAGCGGTTCCTGATCCAGGACGCCGCGATGAACGACCTGATCCGGCCGGCGTTGTACGAGTCGTACCACCGGATCTGGCCGGTCGCGGTGCCGTCGGGCTTCCCCGCGCCCCCGTCGGACTTCGAGGCGGCGATCCCCGGGGCCGAGCCGTGGGACGTCGTCGGCCCGGTCTGCGAGAGCGGCGACTTTTTGGCCAAGGACCGCCCCTTGCCGGCCCTGGGCCGCGGCGACCTGCTGGCCGTCTTCTCGGCCGGGGCCTACGGCATGGTCATGGCCTCCAACTACAACACCCGCCCCCGCGCCGCCGAGGTCCTCGTCGACGGCGACAACGCCCGGCTCGTCCGCCGCCGCGAGACCTACGACGACCTGACCCTCCCCGAGCGCGAGGCGCTCGCCGCCCACCCGGCCTGAATCCCCCGGCCCCGGCCGTCGAGAGAGGCGCCGATCATGAATGGATACGAGACATCGAGGTCGGGTGGCAGGGGTTGCCGTCCGCGGCAACCCCGGTCCCCAGCGTCGCGGACCCGGCCCGCCACCCGGACGGCGTGGCTCGGCCTGGCCCTCCTGGGCGGGTTGTCCCTCATCGTCCCCTCGGCGAGCGCGCAGGTCGCGGGCCCGGAGACGTTCGCCAAGGAGCCGAAGACGCCGCTGGAGCTCTGGGACGCGGCCGACTACCTCGTCCGGACCGGCCAGCCGGCGCAGGCGGTGCCGTACCTTCGGGCGTTCCTCCGCGGCAGGGTCGACGACGCGCTCTTGCTCGAGATCCGCGACCGCTACGGCGCCGGGTCGGTCCTGCGGCTCGACGAGTACCCCGAGACCCGCCCGCTGGCGCGGCCGATCCTCGACCGGATGGAGGCCGCCGCGCAGCGGCACGCCGCCGACCCGGCGCGGATCGAGCGGTTCGTCAACGCCCTGACCGCCTCGCAGGCCGAGCAGGACTACGCGATCGAGCGGCTCCGCGCCTCCGGGCCCTACGCCGTGCCGGCGATCCTCCGCGCCCTCGACCGCCAGGGCCGCGGCGCGGCCGCGCGGGCGCAGGTGGCCGAGAACCTGGGTCGGCTCGACCGCTCGGCCGTCCCGCCCTTGTTGGCGGCGCTGGAGGCTCCCGATCCCGGCAAGGCCGCCGACGTCGCCCGCGCCCTGGGCCGGATCGGCGACCCGAGGGCGATCCCGACCTTGACGTATTTCGCCGCCGCGGCCGGCGTGCCCGACGTGCTCCGCGACGCCGCCCGCGACGCCGTCGAGCAGCTCACCGGCCGCCCCTTCGCCGCCCGGCCGCGGACCCCGGCCCGCGTCCTGGCCGACGAGGCGCGGCGGTACATGGTCCATGCGTATGCCTTCCCGGCCGGCCGCGTCGAGGTCTGGTCGTGGCGGGGGAACCAACCCGTCGCGACGGCGATGTCGAGCGGCGAGGCCGAGTCGGTCCTCGGCATCCGCGCCGCGCGTCGGGCGCTGGCGCTGTCGCCGACGGACTTCGACGCGCAGGCGACGTTCGTCGGCCTGGCCCTCCGCCACGGGGTCCGCCGCGCCGGCCTGCCGGCCTTCGAGGCCAACTCCCTGGCCGGCGACCCGGCCGCGACGTCGATCGCGCTGGCCGCCGGCCCCGGCGTGCTCGAGGAAGTCCTCCGTCGCGCCATCGTCGACGGCGAGACCGACCTGGCCGCCGCGACGGCGCTGGTGCTGGCCCGCGTCGAGGACCGCGACGCGATCGCCGCCGCGAAGCGGCCCTCGGCGCTGGTCGCGGCGCTGTCGGCCCCCGATCGCCGCATCCGGTTCGCCGCGGCTCGGGCGCTGGTCGAGATGCAGCCGCAGCGGCCGTTCCCCGGCTCGAGCCGCGTGGTGCCGACGCTCGCCTGGTTCGTCGCCGACCCGGCGGCGCCCCGGGCCGTCGTCGTCGACGGCGCCGCATCCCGCGCCGGCCGGTTCGCCGCGGCCTTGCGGGCGCTCGGCTACGAGGCGAGCGTGGCCCCCGACGGCCCCGAAGGCTTCCGCCAGGCCGCCGACTCGGCCGACGTCGAGGCCGTCTTCATCGAGCCCAGCGCCTTGCGCGGCGACTGGCGCGCCGTCGACCTCATCACGAACCTCCGCGCCGACGCCAGGACCGCGGCCCTGCCCGTCTTCCTGGTCCAGCCCGACGCGCTGGAGTTCGACCCCTCCTTCGCCGCGGGGCCGATCGCGCCCGGTCGCGAGATCGAGCCGAACGACGACATCCTCCACGCCAACCCGCTGCTGATCCCGCCGTTGAGCCCGCGCGTGCGGGTCCTCGGCCTGCTCCAGAACAACGACGCCGAGGGGGATTACTACCGGATCGGCCCGCTGACGCCCGGCACCTGGATCGCCGCCCGCCTGGCCATCCCCGAGGCCAGCAGCCTCCAGCTCGGCGACATCGAGATGACGCTCGAGCGCGAGGTCCGGCACGGCGGCAAGCCCGAGCTCAACGGCCTGGTCGTCGCGCGCAGCGACCCGATCGGCCGGATCGATTACGTCGTGCCCGCGACCCCCGAGCCCGAGCCGAAGCCGGCCGCCGAGGCGGCCCCCAAGCCAGGCGGGGCGGCCGCGCCGAAGGACGAGGAGAAGAAGGCCGACGACGAGGCCAAGGCCGACGCGGCCCCCAAGGCCGCCGGCGAGGCCGGGCCCGAGATCGGGCTGGCGACCTCGAAGGTGGACCGGGGACCGGCGGAGTACGGCGGCTACTACCTGCGGGTCAAGGGTCGCGTCCGGGCCCGGGATCGCGGGTCGATGCCGCGCTACGTGCTCGGCGTGCTCGTCATCGACCCGACCCGCCCGGCCGGCCCGAGGCCGGCGCTGGTCCGGCAGCGGCTCGACGAGCTGGCCGGCCAGTTCTCGAGGGTCGCGGTGATCGTGCCGACGAGCGACCCGGACCTCCTCCGCCGCCAGGTCGGCCGCGTGCTCCAGCGCCTGGGGGTCCGGCCGCTCTCCGAGGCCGAGCGCGCCGCGTACGCGCAGGGCGCCGCGGGCCTGCTCGGCTGGCTCGGCGGCCGGCCGGGCACGCCGTTCGACGCCGACATCGCCCGCGCCGGGCCGGCCTTGACGGTCGCGCTGAACGTGCCGGCGATCGGCCTGCCCGCCGCCGCGGCGCTCGGCGACGTGCCGGGCGTCGAGGCCCAGCGCGGCCTGGCCGACGCGGCGCTCGACCCGTCGCGGCCGGCCCCGTTCCGGATCGCCACCGCCGGCCAGCTCGCGCGGAGCATCCAGCGGTTCGGCCCGTTGCTGGCCGACGACCAGGAGCGCCGGCTGGCCGAGGAGCTCAACCGCGAGGCCGACCCGGCCCTCCGCGCGGCGCTCTCGGCGGTGCTCGGCGCCCTGCGGCCGAAGCCCGTCGACGTCGGCGGCCTGCTCCAGTCGTATCGCCTCGAGCCCGCCGCGGCCCCGGCCGGGTCCCCGGCCGCCGCGCCGGCCGAGAAGGCGCCCCCGGCCGCGAACCCGCCGCCGGCCCTGGAGGGCGACGCCAACCCGTGACCCCGACCGCAACCACCCCCGACCGCGCCGGGACGCCCGACGACCCTCCCGCGTCGGCCCCGGCGCCCGAGTCCCCAGCCGAAGCCCCGAGGACCAGGAATCGGTGACGACCGAAGGGGGGCCGGCCGGCCGGGCCCCCGGCCGGCCGCGGCCCCTCGGGAAGGACGCGCCAACGAAGCCCATGAGTACGCCCCCCGACCCGGAAACGGCCCTCCCCGGCGTCATCGGCGCCGGCCCGGCGATGCGCGAGGTCGTCCGCACGACCCGCAAGGTCGCGCGCTCCGACGCCTGCGTCCTGATCGTCGGCGAGACCGGCACCGGCAAGGAGCTGATCGCCCGCGCCATCCACGACCTCAGCCCCCGCCGCTCCGGCCCATATATCCGCGTCAACTGCGGCGCCCTGGCCGAGAGCCTGCTGGAGAGCGAGCTGTTCGGCCACGTCAAGGGGTCGTTCACCGGCGCCGTCGACAACCGGACCGGCCGGTTCGAGGCGGCGCACACCGGCAGCATCTTCCTCGACGAGATCAACAGCACCTCGCCCAAGCTCCAGGTCAAGCTCCTCCGCGTGTTGCAGGAGGGCGAGTTCGAGCGCGTCGGCGACACCCGCACCTTCAAGGTCGACACCCGCTTCATCGCCGCCACCAACCGCGACCTCCTCGACGAGATCGCCGGCGGCCGATTCCGTGAAGATTTGTATTATCGCTTGAACGTCGTCCCGATCTATCTCCCTCCCCTGCGAGAGCGGCGCGACGACATCCCGCTGCTCGTCGATTTCTTCCTCCGCCGCTACGCCGAGCAGAACCGCCGCGAGTCGCGCCGGGTCCACCCCGAGGCGATGCGATTGCTCCGCGACCACGACTGGCCGGGCAACGTCCGCGAGCTGCAGAACTACCTCGAGCGCGCCGTCGTCCTGAGCGACGGCCCCGATCTGCTCGCCGAGCACCTGCCGCCGCAGCTCCGCGGCGAGGCCCCGCCGCGGCCGATCCGCCCCCGCGGCGGCGACCTCGCCGGCCTGACCGCCGAGCTCGTCCGCCAGGGCATCCAGGCCGCCGGCCCCGCCGCCGACGACCTCTGCGACCGGATCGTCGGCCAGGTCGAGCGCGAGCTGATCCAGCAGGTCCTCGCCTCCTGCGACCGCGTCCAGATCAAGGCCGCCGCCCGCCTGGGGATCAACCGCAACACCCTCCACAAGAAGCTCGACAAGTACCGCATCGACACCGGCTCCAACGGCGAGGCCGGCCCCGCCTCGGCCGACGACGACGATTGAATCTCTGGAATCGCACGTCTTCACGCGAGTTTGCCACCCGGCCGGTATAGTGTGGGGCCGAGAACCACTCGGCGATTGCCCGTGAACCCCTCAATAGATGACCTGCGCTCGAGCATCGAACTGGCATGTCAGCCGCAGAACGCCGGCTTGATCGTGCGGGGGCGATCGAGGGTCCTTGCGCTGCCGAGGGGATGGGTATTGGAGCATATTGAGCCGGTCGCCATCGCAGCCCTCGACCTGTCCGACTATTGGGAATACCGCCGCCTCCTCGAATTGGCCGAGTTATTGGACCCCGAGCTCGTCCAGCGATTTGTCTCGCTGGGGTTGGGTCATCCGGATCCCAACGTGCGGGAGGCGGCGGAAGACTTCAAGAGAGAGCCTTCCGGATAGCCTCCAAGTCGCGCCATCTCCCTCCGCATGTTAGAATGTCCAGGAGGCCACTCGGCTTGCGCGCCGGGTGGCCGAGCAACCAGCGTCGGCAACGAGGGGGACGGCCGGTGTCGAGCAATGCGAACGGCAGCGCGAACGGGAACGGCCACGCGGTGGGGTTCGATCGGCTGGTCGAGGGGGATTGCGTCGCGGGCCTGAAGGCGTTGAAGGCCGGGACGGTGGACCTGGCGTTCGCGGACCCGCCGTTCAATATCGGGTATGACTACGACGTCTACGACGATAGCAAGGACGCCGGCCACTACCTCGACTGGTCGAAGGACTGGATGGCCCAGGTCGTCCGCGTCCTGAAGGCCGACGGCACCTTCTGGCTCGCCATCGGCGACGAGTTCGCCGCCGAGCTGAAGGTGATCGCCCACCGCGACCTCGGCCTCTCGCTGCGGAGCTGGGTCATCTGGTACTACACCTTCGGCGTGAACTGCACGAAGAAGTTCAGCCGGAGCCATGTGCATCTCTTTTATTTCGTGAAGGACAAGGGTGCCTTCACGTTCAACGACGAGGCGATCCGCGTCCCCTCGGCGCGGCAGCTCGTGTACGCCGACCGTCGCGCCAACCCGAAGGGCCGGCTGCCGGACGACACGTGGATCCTCCGGCCACAGGACGTGCCGGAGGGTTTCGCGCCGGATCAAGATACGTGGTACGTCTCGCGCGTCTGCGGCACGTTCAAGGAACGCGCCGGCTGGCACGGCTGCCAGATGCCCGAGCAGCTCCTGGGTCGGATCGTCAGGGCCTGCTCGAATCCCGAGGACGTCGTGCTCGACCCGTTCGCCGGCAGCGGGACGACGCTGGCGGTCGCGAAGAAGCTCGGCCGCCGCTACCTCGGCTTCGAGCTCTCGCCCGAGTACGCCGCCCGCGTCCGCGCCCGGCTCGACGCGATCACGCCCGGCCAGGCCCTCGACGGCGCCCCCGAGCCGCGCGTCGACGGCAACGTCCCGCGCCGTGGGCGCCGCGCGGGGGCCGTCCGCGGTTGACGCGGGTGGGCGCGGCCGCCCGGGATCGATTACGATCCAACGACGGATGACCCCTCCGCGACGGGAGGCCCGACGATGCCCTCGCCCTTCCCCGGCATGGACCCGTACCTCGAGGCGCCGGGCCGCTGGCCGGACTTCCACAACCGGCTCGCCGACGAGATCAGCGGCGAGCTGAACCAGACCCTGCCCGAGCCATATTACGCGCAGATCGAGGCCCGGACGGAGATCGGCGTGGTCGCCGAGCGGGGCCCGCGGCCGGGGATCATCCCCGACATCGCCGTCGTCCGCCGCCCCCGCGAGCCGGCGGGTCCGGGGGGCGCCGCGGTGCTCGACCGGCGGCGGGCGAGGCCCTCGGAGTCGTTCGAGGTCGCCGCCGTCCTCGGCACGATCCGGCAATACTTCGTCGAGATCCGCGACCCGTCGAGCGGCGACGAGGTCGTCAC
The DNA here is from genome assembly GCA_035551935.1 of Isosphaeraceae bacterium. Lineage (GTDB taxonomy): Bacteria > Planctomycetota > Planctomycetia > Isosphaerales > Isosphaeraceae > DASZMJ01. Next base: position 32,048 of record DASZMJ010000084.1, on the reverse strand, counting down.
GCTGATCGAGATCCTCAGCCCCTCGAACAAGCGAAGCGGGCGCGACCGCGAGGCGTACGAGCGCAAGCAGCGCGAGGTCCTCGAGAGCAACACGAGCCTCATCGAGCTCGACCTGCTCCGCGCCGGCGACCGCATCGTCCCGTTCCCGGAGGTCACGGCCTTCCTCGCCGAACGCGAGCCGTCGCCGGATTACCTCGTGCTCGTCAGCCGCTCCTGGCGCCGGGTGGAGGGCCCGATGTGCGAGGTCTTTCCCGTCTCGCTGCGCGAGTGGCTCCCCTGCATCCCCGTCCCGCTGCGCCAGGGCGAGCCCGAGGTGCCGCTCGACCTACAGTTCCTCTTCCAGGCCGCCTACGACCGCGGCCCCTACCGCCGCTCGATCGACTACTCCCGCCCCCCCTCGCCCCCGCTCCCGGCCGACGACGCGGCCTGGGCCGAGGCCCTCCTGCGGGATCGCCTCGGGCGCTGAGCGGCCGGCGGCGGCTGGCCCCGTCGGCGACGGCTCGTGTAAACTGGGGGAAGGGTCCGAGCCCGTTCCGGACCGAGGAGGACGAGCATGCCGGCGGCCCATCCCCGCTACAACAAGGAGGAATTCGCGCGCCGGGGTGACGCGATCTTCGAGCGCGACGTCCGCCCGCTCGTCGCCGCGGGCGACGAGGGGAAATACGTGGCGATCGACGTCGAGACCGGGGCCTTCGAGGTCGACGCCGACGAGCTGGCGGCCTCGGATCGGCTGCTCGCCCGCGTCCCGGACGCGCAGACCTGGCTGCGTCGGATCGGCTCGCGCTTCGCGCGCCGGTTCGGCGCCCGGCCGCGGTCCGAGTCGTCATGATCACCGGCGTCGTCACGGCCGACCGCGAGGCGATCGTCCGACTCATGGTGCACGGGCCGGCCGGTCAAGCCGAAGAGATCGAAGCGGTCATCGACACGGGCTTCGACGGCCATCTCAGCCTACCCGCCGCGACGATCGCCCGGCTGGGGCTCTCCTGGCGCCGACGCGGCCGGGCGCTCCTCGCGGACGGCTCCGAGAGCATTTTCGACATATTCGAAGGGGTCGTCCTCTGGGACGGGGCAGCGCGCCGCGTCGCCGTGGACGCCGCCGAGATGATGCCGCTGATCGGGATGGGATTGCTCGACGGATTCGAGTTGACGATCCAGGTCCGCGTGTCCGGCCTGGTCACGATCCGCGGGCTACCCTGACGGAGGCCCCGCATGACGGACCAGACAAATCCCTATGCCTCGCCCCGAGCCCAGGGGGGAGTCGGCCCGGACCGAGATCGTGGCGGATTGTCGGCCGGCAAGGCGTTCGCGATCGTCATCGCCGGCGCCGTCCTCTTCTCCGCGGCCGGGGGGGCGATCGGCTATGCGATCGGCCGGCTCGCGCCGGGGTACTATCGCGTCTGGTTCCGCGCGAGCGTCGGGCCCGACTTCGACCCGGTCCAGCTCGGGCTCGGCCTGGGGCTGACGCAGGGATTCGTCGGCGGCATCGTCGGCGGGCTGGTCATCGTCCTGGCCGTCGCCCTCTCGAGTCGGAGGCGCGGCGGTGCGGGCGGCGAGGCGGGAGCCGTCGTCGAGCCGGGGCTCGCCGATCGGGACCCATTCCGAGGGGTAGAGGGCGCGGATCGCGTCGATGGTCTGGATCTCGTCCACGGTCGGGGCCTCGACGGGTCGGCCATCGCTCCTTGATCATCGCGGGAACGCATGCGGGGGGTCGATCCGGGCCGATCTCAAAGGGGGCGATCCGGCGGCGCCGCGGGAGATCTGAGTCATGACTCGGGAGCTTGAACGGGCGATCGCGGAGGTCGAGAAGCTGCCGGGTCCGGAGCAGGACGCGATCACGGCGATGATCCTCGCTCAGCTCGCCGACGACCGGGCCTGGGACGAGGTATTCGCCCGCTCGCAGGATTCGCTGGCCCGGCTGGCCCAGCAGGCGCGCGAGGAGATCGCCGCGGGTCGGGTACGGCCTCTCCGGCCCCGCCGGCCGTGAACTCGCGACGGCGCGGGGGCCTGCTCAGCGCCGCGACCGCTCGCCGCCGCCGGCGCGGGCGCTGGGGTCGAGGCCGATGATCCGGCTGCGGGGGCGGGTGCGGTCGATGAGGACGGGGCCGGTGGAGGTGGTGTCGGCGGAGCCGCGGTTGCCGACGGTGTCGAAGACGTCGACGCGGACGTGGAACCGGGGGGGGACGTCGGCGGGCAGGGGCCAGTCGAAGCGGCCGGAGTTGGGGATCGGGTCGGTGACCTGCTGCCAGATGGCGCCGGGGCGGTCGGGGCGATACGAGATGACGACCGGCCGGGGGCCGAGGTGGGGGTCGTTGGCCTGCCAGGTGATCGTCAAGACGCCGGCCTTGGCCCCGACGCCGAGCCGCGGGGGGCCGAGCCGGACGGCCGGCGGGGCGTCGTCGACCTCGACCCAGGTCTGCGGCGGGTCGCCGGGCCGGGGCGGGAGGTCGCCGAGGCCGGAGGCGGACCGGGCCACCAACGTCAGGCCGAAGACGCCGTCGCCGCCGAGGTCGACCGGGAACGGCGAGCGGCGGTCGGGGTCGTCCCCCAGTCGGGTCCAGGTCCGGCCGCCGTCGCGGGTCGCGAACAGCTCGACGACCGCGGGCCCCCCCGGGCCGGCGTCGTCGACCGCGTAGCGCAACGCGAACCGGGGGCTGCCGACCAGCAAGGTCTTGGCCCCCGTCGGCGGCGACACGCCCCGGCCCGCCTCGGGCGGCTCGATCGGGTTGGGATCGGGGGCGCCCGTCGCCGGCGCGGCGACGGGGTCGGCCTCGACCGGCGGGGCGGGGCCGACGGGGTCCGCCTCGGCCGGCGGCTCGGGCCGCGAGACCGGCGCGATCGGCGGCGGGACGGGGGGCTCGGTCGCGTCGGCCTCGGCCGACGCCAGGTCGGCCGCCTCGCCCGCGGCCAGCGTCAGCTCGGCCTCCTGGCGGTTGCCGGCGCGGTCGGCGACCGTCGCGCGCACGTGCAGGATGTCGGCCGTCCCCGCGTCCCAGGTCGCCACCCCGATCCGCGCCGGCCGCGCCAGCGGCACCCGCCGCCAGGTGCTGGCGCCATCATTCTGATACTCGATCATCAAGGAATTCAGGTCGAGGTGCTCGTCGGCCACCTCGAAGCGCACCGCCGCGACCCCCCCGCGGCGCGACTGGGGCTCGAGGGTCGACGTCGGCGGCGTGGTGTCGATGATGACCTTCATGATCGGCTCGACCTCGCGCTCGTCGGTCGGGAAGAGCCGGCCCTTGGTGTCCTGCGTGCGGACGGCGAACCAGTACTCGCCGTCGGCCTTGGTCCGGAAGGTGAACGAGGGCTGGTCGGGCAGCGTGCGGCCCCAGTACGACCAGTGCCGCCCCTGGTCGTCGGAGTACCAGAGCTGCACCTCGCGGAGCCGCGGCAGGTCGTCGCGGGCGATGTTGAACGGGATGCGGAAGGCCCGGCTCTTGAAGAAGATCGGCCGCGGTGAGCCGGCGTTGCCCGTCGCGTTGCGGCGGGCGTCGGCCGGGGCGGGGCCCTGGGCGTGGACCGGGGCCTCGGCCGGCGCGAGGAGGACGCAGGCCAGGGCCAGGGCCCGACCGACGACCCGACGCCGCTCCCGAGCCCCCCGCGGCATCCTCCGCCCTCCCTGGCCTCGGCTCGTTGGGTAGGTACGCCCCGCGCCGGCCCACCTTCGGGAGATGGGACCGCTTGCCGGTGTTATCGACCCGGGCGGCCGTTCCGCTTCAGCCGAAACCGCCCAAGTTTCCGGTTACGGCGACGTTGCGGGCCGCCGGAAGGCCCGCACGATCGCCGCGTACTGGCTCGCCAGGTCGCGCAATCGCCCGAAGTCCCCCGATGCGACGGCCTTCGGGTCGACGAGCGAGCTCCCCACCCCCAGGCAGCACGCCCCCGCCTTCAAGAACGCCTCGGCCGTCGTCAGGTCGACGCCGCCGGTCGGCATCAGGCGGAGCTGGGGCATTGGGCCGCGCAGGGCCTTGAGATAAGCCGGGCCGCCGACGTCGGCGGGGAAGATCTTCACGATATCGGCCCCGGCCTCCCAGGCGGCGAGCGCCTCGGTCGGGGTGAAGGCGCCGGGCATGACGGCGGTATCATAACGGCGCGCCAGGCGGACGACCTCGACGTTGAGCGTCGGGCCCACGAGGAACTCGGCACCGGCCAGGATCGCCGCGCGGGCGGTCTCGGGGTCGAGCACCGTCCCCGCGCCGAGCACGACGGCGTCCCCCGACTCGCGGCGCACCCGGCGGATGACCTCGATGGCATCCGGCACCGTGAACGTGATCTCCGCCGCGGTGACGCCCCCCTCGGCCAGGGCGCCGACGACCTTCGCCAGTTGCTCGCCCGACTCGGCGCGGACGACCGCGATGAGGCCGCCGTCGAGGATGCGTCGGAGCGTCTGGTCCCGGGCCATGCGAGGTCCCCTCAGCGCGCGTACCGCTTGAAGAACGACGAGTCATTCCACCGCGGCCGGTCGTCGCGGTCGGCGACGTGGACGAGCAATCGGGCGACGAGGGCGTCGAAGGCGCCGGCGGAGGCCTCGTCGACGGGCTGGCCCAGGTCGTCGGAGGGGGCGTGATAGCGGTTCGTGAGCCAGTCGTGCATCGTCGCCTCCTCCTTCGAACCCTTCTCGTGGCCGACCTTGAGCATCAACGACGGGATGCCTTTTTTAATGAAACTGTATTGATCGCTGCGGATGAAGACGTTCCGCTTCGGCTCCGGGTCGGGGAGGACGGCCACGCCGGCCTCCTTCGCCACGGCGGCCAGGTCGCGCCCCAGGTCCGACTCGTCGAGCCCGAAGGCGATCACGCTCTTGAGCGGGAAGAGGGGCAGGAACATGTCGTTATTGATGTCGGCGACGATGGACTTCGGGTCGACGGTGGGGGCGTTGGCGAAGTGGCGCGAGCCCTGGAGGCCCTTCTCCTCGCCCGTGACCGCCAGGAAGAGGATCGACCGCCTCGGCTTCACCCCGGTCTCCCTCAGGATCGCCGCGACGTCGAGCAAGGCGGCCACGCCCGAGGCGTTGTCCATGGCGCCATTATAGATCGCGTCCCCCTTGATCGGCGCGCCGACGCCGAGGTGGTCCAGGTGTGCCGAGAAGACGACATATTCTCCCCGGAGCTTCGGATCGGACCCGGGGAAGACCGCGGCGACGTTCTCGGAGGTGACCGCCGACCGCGTGACGGCCACGGTCGCCTTGAGCCGCGCCGGCAGGGCGAGGCGCGGCAAGGGCTGGCCGGCGTCGGCGGCCTCGAGGACCTTCCGGAACGGTCGGCCCGAGCCCTCGAAGAAGACCTCGGCCCGCGCGGGGTCGGCGACGAGGGCGATCTCGAGCCCGGCCGACTCGTCCATCGCCGGGTCGGCCAGGGTCATCGCCGTCATCGTCCGCGACAGCGCGAAGCGCCCCCAGGGGATGTCCATCGCCCTCGGGTTCAGGATGCGGACCGCCCCGATCGCCCCGGCCTTCTTCAGGGCCGCGGCGCGCTCCGCGGTCGATTGCGCGTGCGCGGCCAAGGGCCCGGGCAGGCTCGGCGGCGCGCCCGAGAGATAGACGACCACCTTGCCCTTGACGTCCAGGCCCTTGAAGTCGTCGTGCCCGGCCTCGGGGACGCTCAGGCCGTAGCCGGCGAAGACGAGCCCCGCGTCGACCGCGCGGGCCGGGTCGACCTGGAGCGAGATCATCACGTCGGTCCCGAGCGTCAACGCCTGGGTCCCCGACGGCCGGACCAGCTCGACCCGCGAGCGCGACTCGTCGATCGTCCGCGCCCGGAACTTCACCGGCTGGAGGAACCCGTCCGTCCCCGCCGGCTTCAGCCCCAGCTTCTCGAACTCCCCGGCGACGTACTCCGCCGCCTTGCGATGCCCCGGGCTGCCGGTGTTCCGCCCTTCGAGGCGGTCGTCGGCCAGCACCTTCACGTGCTCCCACCACCTCCGCCCGTCCGGCGGGGCGGCGGAAGACGTTTGCCACAGAGGGCACAGAGAGCACAGAGGGGATAAGAATAGAAAAAAACGGATTCTTTTCATTTCATTTTCCTCTCTGTGCTCTCTGTGTCCTCTGTGGCAAGGGTCTTCTCCCCTCAGGCCGCGCCGCGGGCGGCGGGGTTGGCGAGGGAGGAGAGGAGGGCGTCGGCGGCGTCGTGGCCGGAGCGGATGCAGTCGGGGATGCCGACGCCGTCGAAGGCGTTGCCGGCCAGGGCGAGCCGGGGGTGTCGGGCGGCGAGGCGGCGGACCTCGGCGACGCGGTCGAGGTGGCCGAGCGTGTATTGCGGCATCGCGCGGGCGTGGCGGGAGATCGTGGTGAAGAGGGGGTCGCCCTGGACGCGGAGCAAGTCGGCCAGCTCGCGGCGGGCGAGGGCGTCGAGGGAGGCGTCGTCGAGGTCGAAGAGGTCGGGGCGGGTCGCGCCGCCGAGGAAGCAGCGCAGGAGGACGGTGCCCGAGGGGGCGCGGGCGGGGAACTTGACGCTGAGGAACGAGACGGCCAGGAGCGACTTTCCCTCGATCGCCGGCACGACGGCGCCGAAGCCGTCGAGCGGGTGCGCGACCTGGTCGCGGCGGTAGGCGGCGCCGACGATGACGGACGACGCATAGGGGATCGACCGCAGCCGCTGGGCGAGGTCCGGGTCGTGGACGTCGAGCAGGCGGGCCGAGGCGTGGGCCTCGGTCGCCAGCAGGACGGCCTCGGCGTCGATCGACGGGCCGTCGAGCAATTCGACCCGCCACGGCCCGTTCGGCTCGGGCCGGCTGATCCGGCGCGCGGCGGCCTTCAACCTCAAGGCGCCGGCCGGCAAGGACGCGGCGAGGGCCCTGGGCAACGTGTCCATGCCGTCGGCGAGGCTGACGAAGAGGCCGTAGCGGGCGCCGGAGGCGTCGCGGTCGGCGTCGCGGGCGCGGCGGCGGGCGCCGCGGATCAGGCTGCGGTGCTCGCGTTCGAGGGCGGGGAACTGGGGCAAGGTCGCCTTCAGGCTCAATTCGGCCGGGTCGGCGGTGTAGATGCCGGCGACGAGCGGCTGCACCAGGCGCTCGAAGGCCTCGCGGCCGAACCGGCGGCGGGCGAACGAGGCGAGGCTCTCGTCGTCGTCGTCGTCGCGGCGCGGCAGGACGAGGTCCATCAGCATCCGGAGCTTGCCGCGCCACGAGAGGATCGGCGTCGTCAGCAGCGGGCCGATCCGGCTCGGGGCCATCAGCACGAGCCCTTCCGGCACCGGGTACAGCCGGCCGTCGCGGACGATGAACGAGCGGCGGTGTTGCGGGTCGGTGCCGATGAGCTGGTCGCCCAGGCCCAGGGCCCGGCAGAGGTCGACCCCGTGCGGCTTGTTCGTGATGAACGAGTCGGCCCCGCCCTCGATCGTGAAGCCGTCGCGCCGCTCGGTCCAGATCGCGCCGCCGACCCGGTCGCGCGCCTCCAGCACCACCATTTCCACCTTCCCCGCCGCGCGCTCCGCCACCCGCCGCGCCGCCGCCAGGCCCGACAACCCGCCGCCGATGATGACAACTCGATCGGGCATGAGGGATATTCACCGCAGAGATCGCAGGGGAAAACAGAATTTCAAATGGAAAATTCCAACATTGAATTTTTATTCGCTCTCTGCGCCCTCCGCGGTGAATCCCTTCACCAGGTCGGCCAGGGCCCTGATGAAGGCGGGGTGGTCGTTGACGCTCTCGGCGCGGGCCATGTTGAGGTCGACGTCGCGGCAGGTCTGGGCGGCCTCGATGTCGAGGTCGTAGAGGACCTCGACGTGGTCGGCGACGAAGCCGATCGGGCAGACGACGACGTCGCGGGCGCCCTCGGCCTTCAAGTTGCGGAGGGCGTCGTTGATGTCGGGCTCGAGCCAGGGGGTGCGGGGGTCGCCGCTGCGGCTCTGCCAGGCGAGCCGCCAGGGGCGACCGTCGAGCCGCTGCGCGACGGCCTCGCACGCGGCCTCGATCTGGCCGACATACGGCGAGCGGTCGGCCACGGCGGTCGGGATGCTGTGCGCCGAGAAGACGAGGGAGGCCGACGCGAGGCGGTCGGCGGGGATCGTCTCGAAGGCGCGGCGGACCTGGTCGGCCTGGGCCTCGGCGAAGAGGGGGTGGTCGAACCAGGGGTCGACGAACTCGACGCGCGGGGCCGAGTCGCCGAGGCCCTCGCGGCCCTTGGCGACGGCCTCCCGATACTTGTCGAAGCTCGGCCCGCTGCGATACGGCGAGAGCACGATCGCGATCGCCCGGCGCCGGCCGTCGCGGGCCATGTCGCGGAGGGCCGCGGCGATGGACGGTTCCGCGAACCTCATGCCGACGTAGACCGGCAAGGCCGGCCCCTCGGCCTCCAGGACCGCCCGCAGGCCCGACGCCTGCCGGTCGGTCAGCTCGTTCAGGGGGCTCCGGCCGCCGATGAGTTCATAATGATGGACGACCGCCTCGTACCGCTCCGTCGGCACCGGCAGGCCGCGGAGGATGTTGTCCAAAAACGGCCGCACCTCCCCCATCGACTCGGGGCCGCCGTAGGCCAACAGGAGGACGCTATCGAACGGGATGTCCATGGGTCGTCCACGGTGCTTCGTCGCGGGCGGGCCGAAAGCCTTATTGTAGTCGCGCGGGGGGAGATTGGCGACACCGGTGGGGCGAGTCCCCTCTCTCATTTCGCGGCGTCGCGGAGCGAGCCCTCGACGAGGCGGATCTCGCGGATCGTGGGGTAGATGAGGGTGGTGTTGGCCTTGGGCTTGGGGTTCAGGACGACGTCGACCTTGTTCCCCTCCTTGAGGAGCCGGTCGGCCTGGCCGCGGGGCAGGGCCTCGCCGTCGGCGCCGAAGGCGCATTCTCATGGCTGAGCCTCCGGGAGATGGCGGAATGGATGCCTCCAAGAGCCTATTCGCGCGCCGGTTTCGAGTCAAACATCGATTGGACGTTCCTCCCCGGTATCGTCGTCCGGCGTCGTCGGGGCGGTCTCGAGTCGCTCCCGGAGGGCCGTGGCGAGGGTACGGAACTCGTCGACGTTCAGCGCCTCGGCACGGATTTGAGGATCGAGGCCGAGGCCGGCGAGCAGCTCATCGACCTCGGCCTGGGTGAGGGCGTCGCGCCAGAGGGCGCCGACGACGCGTCGGAGGACCTTGCGGCGGTGGAGGAAGACCTTGCGGACGACCGAGTGGAACCACGGCAGGTCGGCGATCGCGGCGCGACGCTCGGGGCTCGGCGTGAGCTTGATGACGGCGGAGTCGACCTGCGGCCTCGGCCAGAAGACCTTGGGCTTCAGGACGCGCACGATTTCGAAGTCGGCCAGCGCCTGCACCAGCACCGACAGGGCCCCGTAGGCGGCCGAGGCCGGGGCGGCGCGCATCCGCTCGGCCAGCTCGAGCTGGATGGTGACGACCATGAGGCTCGGGCAGAGCTCGGGGTGGACGAGCAGGTTCGTGACGATCGGCGTGGCGACGTTGTACGGCAGGTTCGCCACCAGCTTGAGCCGCCGGTCGGGCGACACCGCCAGCCCGGCGCGGACGCTGTCGAGCACGACCGGGTTGAGCCGGTTCTTGCCCGCCAAGGCATCCGCCTCGATGATCCGCACGTTCGGCCGCCCCGACGTCGCCTCCGCCGTCAGCCGCGCCATCGCCGGGTCGATCTCGACGGCCACCGCCGCCGACGCCTGCTCCGCCATCAAGGCCGTGAGCGCCCCCGCCCCCGGCCCGACCTCGAGGACGACGTCCTCCGGCCCGACGCCCGCCGCGTTCACGATCAATTCATGAATATTCAAATCGATCAGGAAATTCTGCCCGAACCTGTGCCGCGGCGCGATCCCGCGTCGAGCAAAAAGATTTCTCAAATAAGACTGCGTCTGGCGTGAGGGCATGGGAAAGACCCTTTGCCACAGAGGACACAGAGATCGCAGAAAGAGATAATATGAATTAATAAGGATTTTTTCCGATTGGTTTTCTCCCCTCTGTGTCCCCTGCGTCCTCCGTGGCCGGTCCCTTCATCAACCTCTCGACGTGCTTGGCGATCATGTCCGCCTCGATGTTGACGCGGTCGCCGACGGCGAGCGTGCCGAGGGTGGTGACGGCGAGGGTGTGGGGGATGAGCATGACGGAGAAGCCGTCGGCGGCGACGTCGACGAGGGTGAGGCTGACGCCGTCGACGGCGATCGAGCCCTTGGGGACGAGCAGGCGGGTCCAGGAGGGGTCGAGGTCGAAGGCGAAGGAGAGGGACTCCCAATCGCCCTCGGGCCGGCGGTCGCGGAGGGCGGCGGTGGTGTCGACGTGGCCCTGGACGAAGTGGCCGCCGAGGCGGTCGCCGACGCGGAGCGGCCGCTCGAGGTTGACGACGTCGCCGGCCGACCGGGCGCCGAGGTTCGTCCTCGCCAACGTCTCGGGGCCGGCCTGGACGTCGAACCGGCCGTCGTCGCCGACGGCCACGACCGTCAGGCAGCAGCCGTTGACGGCGACGCTGGCGCCGATCGGCAAGGGCTCGTCGAGCCCCGGCCAGCGGATCGAGAGCCGTCGCCCCGGCCCCTCGACCGCGACGCGACCGACCGTCCCGAGGGCTTCGACCAATCCGGTGAACATGATATCGATCTCAGGCGTCTTCAAGGATCAAGGTCCGAAGTCGATCCAGCCGCGGAGGGCGAGCAGGGCGACCCAGCCGAGGCCGGCGGCGAGGCCGAGGCGGTCGATCCAGTCGCGGGCCCGTCGGCGTCGGCCGGCGACGGCGAGGACGAACCAGGAGGTCAGGACGGCCAGGCCGCCGAGCGCGGCGAGCTCGCGGAGGCTGGCGACCCACCAGGGGGACGCCAGCCCGCGCCAGCCGGCCGCGATCCGGCTCGCCGCCAGCAGCACCGCCAGCCGCAACGCGACGGTCGCGCAGGCGACGACGACGGCGAGCGTGCCCGGGTGCCGCAGGGCGTCGCGGAGCCGCGGCCGGGGCGATCGGAACCGCAGGGCCACCAGCGCCAGCGACCAGCAGCCCACGAAGGGGACGAGGCCGAGCCCCGCGAACCGCGCCTCGGTCTGCGGATTCCATCCCAGCCGCGCGAGGTGCCACAAATACACCTTCCCCGCCGCCAGGCCCGCGGCCGTCGCCGCGACCAGGACCATCAGGTCCGATACGTAGATCGGCCGGCTCGCCGGCTCTCGGGCCATCCGGGTCCCCCTCGCCTTCGCGCCGCGACGGCCTATGGTAGCACGTCGGCGCCGCGGTTAGAATCGTCGGCAGTGTCGGCCCATTCCCGCGCGAACGTCTCGATCGAGAATCCGGAGGACGACCGCCATGACGCACCCCGTCCATCGCCGCGACTTCCTCGCCGGCGCCGCCGCCGCGGCGGCCGCCGCGACCCTGGCCCCCGGCGCGCGGGCCTCGGCCGCGCCCCGCAACGCCCTGCCCAAGGGGCCGGGCGACAAGGTCACGCTCGGCAAGACCGGCATCAAAGTCTCGCTCGTCGGCATGGGGACCGGCACCGTCGGCACCAACCAGGCGAGCAACCAGACCCGCCTGGGCGTCAAGGAGTTCACCCGCCTGGTCCGCCACGCGCTGGACCGCGGCGTCTGCCTCTTCGACGTCGCCGACCAGTACGGCTCGCACACGTACCTCCGCGAGGCCCTCAAGGGCGTCGACCGCGAGAAGTACGTCATCCAGACCAAGACCCACGCCAGGGACGCCTCGACCGCCCGCACCCACCTCGAGCGCTATCGCATGGAGCTGGGCGTCGACATGATCGACATCCTGCTGCTCCACTGCATGACCGAGTCCAACTGGCCCGAGAAGAACAAGGGGGCGATGGAGTACCTAAGGAAGGCCAAGGAGGAGGGCCTGATCCGCGCCCACGGCACGAGCAACCACGGCATGGACCCGCTCCGGACGTCGGCGAAGAACCCGTTCGTCGAGGTCGACCTGGCGCGGATCAACCCCGAGAACCTGATCATGGACGGCAAGCGGCCCGACGAGGTCGCCAGCGAGCTCGAGGAGATGCACGGCGCCGGCAAGGGGGTCATCGGCATGAAGATCCTCGGCGAGGGCCGGATCAACACCCCCGACCGCATCGACGCCTCGCTCCGCTTCGTCCTCGGCCTCGGCACCGTCGACGCCTTCATCATCGGCTTCCAGGCGCCCGAGCAGGTCGACGACCTGTTCACCCGCGTCGAGAAGGCCATCGCCTCGCTCAAGGCGTGACGACGGCCCCTCCGGCCTGAGATCAGCCAACGACTTCCCCGGCCGGGCGGCCGGGCCTCGCCACCGGGGCCCGGCCGCCCGCCGTCTTTTCCCGGCGACGAGTGCCGGTCGGCGGGGGCAAACGGGATCGATCGCGGGGCGGGCGACGCCGGCCGGGCCGGTCCGCGCCGTCCTGCTCGGAATCCTGGTGACAATATTTCGTTGTCCCAAGCACGATTCCTTGCTATTTTAATCTGCGTGGCGTTGATCCCTAGCCGGGCGTCGTGCGCCGGCGGGCCGCCACCGTCGGGCCGGCGCGGGCGCCGGGGGCCGCGTCGGGCCGCGATCGATGCCCCGGAGTGCGGGAGGGAGCTCATGCGGACGCCTCACGACCGGACGGGGCTCGGACCCTGTCGCCTCCTGGTGATCAGCCTGATCACCGTCGTCGTCGCCACGGTCGGGTCGGTGCGGGCCGACACGATCGTCGGCAGCATCTCGCTGGTCGGGACCCCGTCGACCTTCAGCGACGGCACCGTCGGGGGGATGAACATCATCGCCCAGTATTCGGCGGACCTCAGCAAGACCTGCCTCAAGGGGGACGTCATCCACTGGATGCAGCTCGTCACGACCAACAAGGTGCTCGGCGCCGGGTTCTCCAAGAACCTCTCGTTCATCGACCCGATCCCGAACCAGCCCATCGGCAGCGGGCAGAAGGGCAACGCCACGCCGTTCTACGACATCACGGTGAACAAGGTCGCCGACTTCGCCGACCAGACGAAGTGGCTCCGCGAGGGCACCGGCACGTTCTGGGGCGACCGGCCGCAGAACCTGCTGACGGCCGGCTTCTTCTCGTTCTCGGTGCAGACGATCCTGGTCGCCACCAGCGCCGCGAGCCCGAAGAGCCTGCTGATGCTCGGCGGCTTCTCGTGGGGCTACACCATCGGCGCCGACCAGAAGACGGTCTCGCTCCTGCCGATCAAGGGCCTGTCGTTCAGCGACGGCCTGGCCACCTCCTTCAACACCGCGTTGATGAACGACGGCTTTCCCACGGGCAAGGACGCGTACACCGTCTCGCAGGCGATCTGCGACAAGACGCCGGTGAAGGTCAACTTCACCCCCGAGCCGGGGACGATCGTGCTGGCCGTCCTCGGCGTGCCCGGCCTGCTGGCGACGTCGGCGCGGCGCCGCCGGCTGGCGGCCTGATATGATCGAAGTCCGCACGGGCGGCGCGGCGGGGATGCCCCGTCGCGCCGCCCCCGCCTCGAACCGAAGGGACGTACCGGGATGTTCAAGCTCATCGCGATGCTGGCGCCCGCGGTCGGCCTGGGGGCGCTGGCGTTGGGGGCCGTCCGCGGCCGGGCGGCGGAGGCGGCGGGGAAGGGCCTGGAGTTCGTCCGGCTCGACCTGCCCGACGGCGACCGCTGGGTCCTGGGCGAGGGGGCCGTCGGCCGGCCGTTCCTGGCCCGGCTGGTCCTGGCCAACGCCGGCACGCGGCCGATCAAGCTCTGGGAGCCGACCGACGCCGAGGGCGCGGCCTGCCCGAAGGTCGTCCTGACCGACGCCCGCGGCCACGAGACGGTCCTTCGCCCCAGGCCCGTGCCGCGCGCGGCCGGCGTGCCCGGGGCCCGGACGCTCGCCCCCGGCGCGACGCTCGATATCGAGCTGGAGCTGCTCCGAGTCGTCGACGAGGACGCCCCGCCCCCGCCCGGCGACTACACCATCCGCGCCTCCTACGCCAACACGCTCGCCGCCGCGTTCGTCATCGACGGCGTCTGGACCGGCTCGATCGCCAGCGAATCGCACCGCATCCGCATCGTCCCGCCGGGCGCCCGCAAGCCGAAGCGCTGAGGTCAGTCGTTGTCGGGTCCGTCGAAGACTCGACGCACCCGACTCGACTACTTATACGAAATCGCCTGGAAGGCTCGTCGTTCGTAGGGTCCGCTCTTGCGGACCGATCTTCTTCCGGCACAAGGGGATCGGTCCGCAAGAGCGGACCCTACGAAGAGCGATCCATTCACGCGATCCGGTATGATTCCGAGGACTCGGCAACACACCGGGGTTATTCCTATTCCGCGGACTTGGTCAACGTCCGCCCTCGCTCGAGGTCGATGGATTGATAGAGCGTGAGACTGCCGACCTTATTGCGGACGACGGCGAACCCGGAGTCGTCCGGACCCCAGACCAGATCGATGTCGTTATTATAAATATTTAAAGTTATGATATTAAAATTCTTATTGTTTATGTCGCCGACGGCGAGGGAATGTACCTCGACCACACGGCCGCTGGCCGCGTCGAGCATCCTCGACGCCACGAGCCGGACCGTCTGGCGGCCGTCGGGCGACGTGAGGGGAGGGCCGCCGACCGTCAGGCGTTGCGGGCGCCGGACCTTCGCTCGCGCCGCGAAGAGGCCGGGGAGGTCGGCCAGCTCCTTCCGCCAGGCCTTGAACGATCCGGGCGGAAGCCCGCGCTCCCGGATCAGCTCGCGAATCCGGCCGTTGTGGCCGTCGGCCAGCCCCTCGATCTCCTCATCCACCACGAACCCGGCGATCGCCCGGTACGGCAGGCCGGTCTCCTCGTCGAGGTCTTCGCGGGAGAGATTTCTTGGACCATATGTGTAGATGTTTGCACTCACGCCCTTCCACTCCGCCTCGGCCTCCTTCCGCCCTTGCGAATACGCCTCCTTGTAGTTCATCGGCGTCTTCTGCGGCCCGCTCCCGCCGGGCGGGGTGGCCGGGACCCGTATGTCCTTAAGCACTTCATACGAGCCATCCGCGCCTGGCCAGCCGCTTCGCAGGGCCGCCGCGAGGAGGGCCGCGATCGCCACGGCGATCATCGCCCCCCGGATCGTGAACTGGCGGAGTCGTCGCGACATGGCTCGCCTCCCCTCGAAGTGGTCATCATCCCGGAGGTCGGACCGCGCTTGTATTCATGAAGGATAGATAGAGCCTTGCCCTCCCGGCAAGTCCCGACGCGATCCTCCCGAGGATTACGGTTTCAGTCGAAAACGACCTGCGCCACGGCCGCCGGCGCGACGGCGAGCGCGGCGCCGACGAGCTGGAGGGCGAGGCGGGGGTAGAGGGGCAACGGCCGGGCGGCGGTGAGGGCGAGGCGGCCCTGGCGGTAGAAGGCGAAGGCGGTCAGGAACGGGGTGAAGCCGAAGATGCCGACCGCGAAGAAGAAGAGGCCGCTGACGCTGATCGGGAGCAGCGCCAGGCCGATCCCCACCGCGAAGACGACCGCCGCCCAGAAGGCGCCCGCGATCAAGGCGCAGGCCGGCGCGAACGTCGGCCGCGCGACGAGCCAGCACGTCATCAAGATCATATTAATAATTATATATAAATAACAGAATGGCCGATAGGAACCGAGGATCGGCCTGAAGCCGAAGAGCCCGTGCCGGAACACGAACGGGTCGAACAGCACGCAGAACGCCGGGCCGACGACCGCCGCGAGGTAGCCGAACGCCGACCGCTTCGCGTCTGGCCGGAGCCTTATCGGGCCGTCTTGCTCACCCGGCGCCGCGACGGCCGGGACGCCCATCAAGAGCACGAAGTAGATCGCCCCGACCTCGGCCCACCACCGCGCCAGCCCCATCCCCAACGCCGCCAAGGCCACCACGATCATGATCGTCCGGAGCCGGAACCGGGGCAGTCGCATCGCCGTCGTCTCTCGCGCCATCGCTGTTGCTCCTGGCGAGCGTCGGGCCGGTTCGGCACGCCGAGACGTCACCGGCTCTCTCGCCCGTAGCCTGGGCCGTCAAGACCGGGGCCCGCGCGATCCTGGCAGCATCGGTGGACGACTTTGCCCTGGCGATTGATGTAAGACCAGGCCCCTCCCTTCCAGTAGGCCCCGGCGTCGTGCACGATCTCGAAGGTGCCCCCCTCGTGGACGCGCGCGAGGCCGCCGACGAAGCGCTCGACGTCGTTGAACCGGCCGGGGATGACGACCTGGCCCTTCGTGTCGATGAACGACCAGCGCCCGCCTTGCTGCACCGCCGCGAGCCCTTCGGAGAACTCCTGGGCCCCCTCGAACCGGGGCCGGATGACGACCCGACCGGCCCGGTCGATGAAGCCGACCTTCTTCTCCATGCCGACGCAGGCAAGCCCTTCGGAGAAGTCCCAGGCAGAGTCGAACCGCGGCGCGACGATGAACCGACCGGTTGTGTCGATGTATCCCCAGCGGGCCGTGCCCGGGTCGTCGGTCGATCGCATGGCCGGCGCGAGCCCCTCCGAGAAGGCGCTTGCGCTCCAGATCCTCCGCTCCGGGGCGGCCGCCGGGTCGTCCAGTCGGATCGCGACCTTCCCCGCCTTATCGATGTCGTATCGTTCGTCGCCGACCGTGACGCGTGCGAGGCCGTCGGAGAAGCCGTGGTACTCCACGCTGTCGAACCGGATGGGGATCACCAGCTTCCCGGTCGTGTCGATGAATCCCCACTTGCCCCCCTCCTTGAGGTCGGGGCGGGGGAAGCCGTGCGACACCGCCCCCA
Source organism: Isosphaeraceae bacterium (assembly GCA_035551935.1). Lineage (GTDB taxonomy): Bacteria > Planctomycetota > Planctomycetia > Isosphaerales > Isosphaeraceae > DASZMJ01. Next base: position 15,469 of record DASZMJ010000084.1, on the reverse strand, counting down.
GGTTGACCGCGGCCAGGCCCTCGGAGAATTGCCCGACGTTGTCGTACCGGGGCTCGACGATGACCTTTCCCCGGCGATCGAGGAAGCCATACTTGTCGATCGCCCGGTACGCCACCAGGCCGCCCGAGAACATGCGGATCGACGCACCCGGGGGGGTGGTGAAGACCATCTCCCCGCGGCCGTCGATGAAGCCCACCGTCTCGTCCTGCTCGACGCCCGCCAGGCCGTCCTGGAAGTCCTCGGCCCAGCGGTATCTCGGCGGGATGGCAACCTTCCCCTTCGCGTCGATGTAGCCCCAGCGGTCCCCTTCCTGGAAGGGGAAGAGCCGCAACGGCGCCGCGGGCCTGTCCTCGCCCACTACGGCGACCTCGACCGCCGCCGCGATCGCGACGAGGCCGAGCGTGCGTCGCGTGAATCTCCGACTCGTCGCCGTGGCCCCCGCAGCCCGACCGCCGCGAATCCTCATGGCTGACCTTCCTTTCGAGGTCGAGAGGCAGGCGCCCCGAACATCCTACGACGGGTGCCGGGTCGCCCAGATCAAGAGGCGGGCCAGCATGTACACAACCGTCATGATCATCAGGAGCAAGATTGCACTGACGATCGACGTCCCGCAGCGGCTCGCCCTCGAGTCCCGCTCGGCGGAGGCGAGGAGCGCGAAGATGGGAGCCAGGATCGCGATCCGGATCATGAGCCAGCGGATGGTGAACCGGGGGCGGGACGCGAGCATGGGCCGGAGTCTCCGATGAATCCCCCGGGGCGGCCCGCAACGCCGATCACTCGGGCTCGGGCGGGTCGGGCGCGACGGGGAGCCAGGGGCGGCGCGAAGCGTGGAGATACTTCTCGGCCAGCATCTTCTCACGCTCGGCCCGGGCCCGTTCCGCCGAGACCAGGGAGGCCGCCACATACCCCTTTGCTGCCATCCCGACCGACCACATCGCGCGGACTTCCAGGTACAGGGCCCGCTCCCGATGCAACTGTGCGAGCTTCCGGTACGCGATCGCGTCCCGCCGCAGTCGCTCGCCCAGGAAGGCCAGCGCCGCGATCGCGACGAGCACCATCAGCATCCACAACCGGAGCCGGACCCTTCGACGCGCCATGGCCATTCCCTCGCGGCCTCGCGATCGGCCCTCCCGAATCTATCGCGCCTCGGATGGTCGGTCGAGGGGCGCCGCTGGCTCGGGCTCCGGCGGGTCGTGGGCGGCGCTGAGGCGCCACATGATACAGATCACGGGCGCGGGGCCGCCGAAGAACCTCCGATCGAGTTCATTCAGCGGAACATAGAGGAACATGAAGATATAATGTTTCGTCAAGTCTTCGTGCGCCGCGGCCTCGGCGAAGGGGACGTAGAGGAATCCCGGGGCCCCGGACTCCGCGGCTTCCCGCAGGCCCCGCCGCCTGAGGAACGCGTAGCTCGTCACGTAGGCGAGGGCCAGCGCCACGAGGGCCACCACGACCATCAGCCGCCGGATGGTGAACCTCACGCGGGGTCGTCGCATGTCGGGACTCCGTCGCTGGGGCCTATTTCGGCTCGGGCGGGTCGGGCGCGACGGGCGACCAGGGGTGGCGAGCGGCCTGCTCGTACTTCTGCGCGAGCTCGCGGTGGAAGGCGGCCTTGCGGAGCAACTCGGTCGTTGTCCCTGGACCATCGCACAGGTCGGCGATCAAGGCGTGTTCGTTCAACTTCCGTCGATAGACGTCCCTCCACCTCAGGAGTGATTCCGCCCCGAGCGCGAGGGCGACCAACGCCACCAGGATCAACAGCGTCCGGAGCCGGACTTGGAACTTCCCCCACCCCATGGACGTCATCCCTCCGACACATGACCGATCCCCCGACTCTACCACGATCCGCGCGGGCGGTCGAGGGGCGGCGAAGGGCAGGGGGGCGGGACGATTCCTGGATTCCGACGAGATTCCCCGCCGGTTTTCGCCCGGGATTCCAACTGAGGAAGGAGGGCCCCGCGATCGGTCCGGGAGGGGCCCCTTGCGCGCCGATCGATTCGCCCAGGATTTCGAGCCGTCCCGATGAACGTCTGCCGAATGCCACAGCCTCGACCCGCGCTCGGACGCCGATCGCGATGCTGCGCCGGTTGCCACGGGTTCGAAGCCGAACCCGTGGCAACCGGCGCGGAACGGACCGACGGGCCACTTTGGTTCACATGGCGGAGGGGCCGGGGGTCGGGGGCCAGGGGCCGGGGAATACGAGGAAGAGGCCGTCGCGACGCGAAACAAACCCACTTGGGCGAGTGTCGCGGCGCGAACACTCTCATGAGTCGATTCCTGGCCTCGCACGACCCCAGGAAAACGGGTGGCACGCCCTGCAAGGGCGTGGTCGGGCCCGCAGACCACGCCCTTGCTGGGCGTGCCACCCACTCACTCCACTCCACTCCACCCAGGAGCGACTCGCGATCCATTTTCCGAGCAAACGAACCCACTTGCGAACGGGGGTCGGGGGCCAGGGGTCGGGGGCCAGGGACGAGGTCGGTCGAGGGGCGATGCGCCCGCGCGGAACGAACCGAACGGGGCACTGGCGGGGCTGGGCCGACCTTGTCGAGAGCCCGTCGCGGCGCGGAACGAACCGAAGATCGGGGGTCGGCGCCGAAAACGAACCCAATCCGAGGCTGCGGCGCCGTCAAAACGAACCCAATCTCGGGGGGGCGAAGGGGAATGGGGGGTGGATCGAAGGGGGTTGGGGGTTGGCGACCCGCGGCGCGGAACGAACCCACTTCGCCCCCGACCCCCGACCCCCGACCCCCGTCCCCTCGGCGCGCCGAACGAACCCACCGGCCACGTTCGTTCACAATGGGGGCGGGGTTGCGGTTGTCGAAGGCGGGAGGGGGGCGTAAGATGCGGCCCCTTCGAGGAACGGCCAACCGGGTGGATCGGCAACGGACCGTCGGGCCGGCCGAGGCCGGTATTGCGATGACCTCGAGCCCGAGAAACCCCCACGCCCCCAGGGCGTCGGACCGCCTGGCGTCGCTGACCCTGTTGGTGGGGCTCGGCCTCGCGTTGCGCGCCCTGGCGGCATTGGTGGTGCAGGCGGTCGTCGAGCGGAAGGGGACGCGCTGCGTCTTCCCCGACACGGAGATCTACTGGCAACTCGCCGCGGCGATCCGGGCGGGGACGACGTATGTCGTCGACCAGTTCGGCCAGCCGCATCATGCGTTGCGGACGCCGGGCTATCCGCTGTTCCTGGCGGCGGTGCAATCGGCCTTCGGCGACGGCCGGGGCGGGCTGGTCGCGGCGCGACTGGTGCAGGCGATCCTGGGGGCGGGGTGCGTCTGGCTGGTCGATCGCCTGGTGCGTCGGGTCCACCCCGAGGGGCTGGCCGGGCGCGGCTGGACCTCGGCGCACATCGCGGCGGCCCTGGCGGCGGTCGAGCCGTACGCGGTCGGGATGTCGGTGCTGCTGCTCTCGGAGGCGCTGTTCATCCCGCTGATGCTGCTAGGCCTCTGGGGATTGGCGCGGCTCTGGCCGTCGGGGGACGAGGCGGGGCCGAAACGTCCCGGACTGCTGGGCTTCGCGACCGGCCTGGCCTGGGGCGCGGCGACCCTGGCGCGGCCGTCGTGGCTGTTGTTCGTGCCCCTGGTGTTGCTGGCCTGGGTGGCCTTCGCCGGCATGGGGCGGCGGGGCAGGGCGGCGCGCGGGGCGCTCGTCGTGGCCCTGGGCCTGGCGGTCGCGATGGCGCCGTGGTGGGCCCGCAATGCCCGCGTGGTCGGCCGGTTCGTGCCGACGGCCCTGTGGGTCGGTGCCAGCCTCTACGACGGCCTCAACCCCGCCGCCGACGGCTCCAGCGACATGACGTTCCTCGAGTCGAAGTCGGTCCGCGACCTCGACGAGGTGACGCAAGACGCGACATTGCGGTCTCAAGCCATCAGGTTTGCACGTCAGAATCCTCGACGCGTGTTCGAACTGGCGGCGATCAAGCTCGGCCGGTTCTGGAGCCCGTGGCCGAACGCGGAGGGCCTGCGGTCGCGGGCGCTGACGTGGGGGTCGGCGGCGGCGACCTTGCCGGTCTTCGCGCTGGTGCTGGTCGGGGCCTGGGACCGTCGCCGCGACGCGAGGGCGCTGGTGCTCCTGGCCGGGCCGCTGGCCTATTTCATGGTCCTGCACGCGGTCTTCGTCAGCTCGGTGCGGTACCGGGTGCCGGGGATGTTCCCGGCGTTCGGCCTGGCGGCCTTCGGGGCTCGTCGGCTCTTCCACCGCGGCGAGGGGGGGGCCCCGGGACGGCTCAGGACGCGGGCGCGGCGGGCCCTGGCGTGGGCGACGCTGCTGACCCTCTCGACGCTCGTCGGCGCCGTCGGGTTTGCCTATGTCTATGTGACCGACAGCGACACGCTCGCGGCGTTCCTCGCGCGGGAGGTGCCGCGGTATCTGCCGACGGCGAGCCTGCGGGTCGATCGGGTCCGGCTCCGGCCGCTCGTCGGCGACGTGACCCTGACCGGCGTGCAGCTCTGGCAGCGGCTCGACGGCCGATCGGTGCCCCTGCTGCGCGTCCCCTGGGTCCGCGTCGACCACGACCTCGGGGCGCTGTTGCACGGCAAGCTCGTGCCGCGCGAGGTCCTGCTGGCGCAGCCCGAGCTGCGGGTCTCGCGCCGCAAGGACGGCACGTTCAACCTCCAGGGGTTGCTCGCCTCGCCCTGGCCCGACCCCCCCTTGCCCGAGGCGCCGACGGTCACGATCCAGAACGGGACGGTCCAGCTCGTCGACGACCGCGGCGCCCCGGCGACCCTGCTGCGCGAGGTGGCGATCCGGGTCGAGCCGACGGCCGGCGGCCTGTTGCGGTTCGAGGGGACGGCGCGCGGCGATGACCTCTTCGAGCGGCTCCGGCTGGAGGGGACGGTCGACCCGAAGACCGGCCGGATCCGCCTCACCAAGGGGGACCTGTCGCGGCTGGCGCTGTCGACGGCCCTGCGCGACCGGCTCCCGCGCGAGCTCCGGCCGGCCCTCGAGGCGATCGGCCTGACCGCCGGCGCGCTCGACGTGGCCGGCGCCCGCGTCGAGTACGACCCGGCCGGCTCGCCGAGGGTCCGGTACAAGACGGCCCTGCGGCTGCGGTCGGGCACCTGGAACTGCCCGAAGCTGCCGTTCCCGCTGTTCGACGCCGAGCTCGACGCGACGGCCGAGGACGGCCGGCTGGTCGTCGAGCACGCCGAGGCCGCCAACGGCAAGACCCGCGTCCGCGCCGAGGGGACGTTGGCGCTCGACGCCGAGGCGGCCGGGCCGTTCGACCTGTCGATCCGCGCCGAGGACCTCGAGCTCGACGACCGGCTCCGCGCCCGGACGCCGCCGCAGTTCGCCGACCTCTGGGCCGAGTACCGGCCGCGCGGGGTGGTGGGCGTCGCGTTGCGGGTCGTCCGGGCCACGGCCGGGGGGCCGGTCGGGGTCGGCATGACGGCGGCCTTCCGCGACGTCTCCCTGGTCTACCGCAACTTCAAGTACCCGCTGGACCACGTCAGCGGCACGCTCCGCTACGGCCGGGGCCGGTTCGAGGTCGACCTGGCGACGCTCATCGGCAACGAGCCGGCCCGCGCCTACGGCACCATCGACGACCCCGGCCCCGACGCCGTCGTCCAGCTCACCTTCGAGGCCGCCGCCTTGCCCGTCGACCGCACCTTGCTCGACGCCCTGCCCCCCGACGCCCGCGCCGTCGTCGACCAGTTCCGCCCCACCGGCGCCGTCCGCGGCACGGCCTACCTGTCGCGGTCCCCCGGCGGGCCCGGCGACCCGCCCGAGGGGGACGTCCAGATCCACGCGCTGCTCGACCTCGTCCCCGAGGGGCGCTGCGCCATCGTCTGGGAGGGGATGCCGTACGCGGTCGAGGGCCTGACCGGCCGCCTCGAGCTGCACCCGGACCACTGGATTTTTCAGAATATGAACGGCCATAACGGACTTGCAAATATCCACGGTAGTGGCCGGGTCGACGAGGTGCCCGCCCCCGGCGGCGGCAAGGGGCTGAAGGTGGCGTTGTGGCTCCGGGCCGAGCACCTCGCGTTCGACGACCAGCTCCGCCGCGCCCTGCCGGGCGACTGGCGGGCGACGTGGGGCCTGTTGAACCCGTCGGGCATGAGCACCGTCGACGCGACGATCCGCGCCGAGCCGGGGCGGCCGGACCACCACCGGATCGAGCTCGTGCCCGAGCCCGGCGCCCGCGTCAACCTCGTGCTCGAGCCGGCGCCGGGGACGGGCTTCGCGGCGCGGCGGCTGGAGTTCCCGCCGTTCGAGGACGTCACCGGCCGGTTCGTCTTCGACGACGGCACGGTGACGATGGCCGGCAACGGCCCGGACAACCCCGTCGGCTTCCGCTTCCGCGGCTCGCCGGTCCGGGCCCGCTCGGGGACCGTCCGGCTCGAGCCGGGCGGCCGGTTCCGGCTCGGGGTCGAGGAGCTGTACGTCACCGTCTTCCGCGTCGACGCCGACCTCCGCCGCCTGATGCCGCCGGTCATGTCGCAGTTCGCGCAGAAGCTCGACGAGGCCCGCACCTTCACGATCCGGACGAACCTCGGCCTCGGCTGGTCGGGCAAGGCCGGCGACCCGGCGACCTGCTGGTGGGACAAGGGCCTGATCATATTCAACGGCAACACGATCCGCGCCGGCCTGGACCTCGGGCACATCCAGGGCCAGCTCGACCACGTCCGCGGCCGGTTCGACGGCCGCGACCTGGAGGTCCACGGGGCCATCGACATCGAGAGCATCGACCTGATGGGGCAGCAGGTCACGCGGTTCCGCTCGCCGCTGGACGTGGCCAAGGGCGTGGCGCGGCTGGGGGACTTCTCCGGGCGGCTGCTCGGGGGCCGGGTCTTCGGCAACGTGGCCGTGGCGATCGACTCGAGCCCGCGGTTCTCGGCCGAGGTCGCCGTGGCCGGCGCCGACCTCGAGCGGTTCACCCGGACGATGCCCGGCCGGCAGCGGCTCCGCGGCCTGGTCTCGGGCAAGCTGGCGGTCTCGGGCCGCGGCGGCGACACCCACTCGCTCCAGGGCGAGGGCGAGGCCAAGATCGCCCGCGGCGACCTCGGCGAGCTGCCGCCGGTCCTGCGGCTGGTCAAGATCCTCAACCTCTCGCCCGCCACCCGGACCGCCTTCGACTCGGCCGACGTCGCCTTCTCGATCCGCGACGGCCGCACCACGCTCGACCCGATCCAACTGACCGGCGACGCCTTCAGCCTCCGCGGCGCCGGCACGCTCGACCCGCAGGGGGACCTCGACCTCGACCTCCGCGTCCTCTACGGCCGCGACGCCTACCACATCCGCGGCCTCAGCGACCTGACCCGCGAGCTCAGCGGCAAGATCTTCGACGTCCGCGTCACCGGCCCGGCCGCCGCGCCCAAGTACAGCACCCAGGTCCTCCCCCCCTTCTCCGCCGCCTTCCGCCGCCCCCCCGCCGACGCCCGCCGCCCGGCGGCCGCCAGGGGAAGGGACATCGATCGCACTTATTCCGATGCATCAAGGTTCTGAGCGAAAGATCGGGGCAATGCGCTGTTGCACCTCGTTTGCAAATGGGCCGAAGCTCAACGGACAACACCGCCGGACGAGATCCATGTCCTTCATTTCCCTGGCAATCCTGGTCGTCTCCTCCGACGAGAGCGCAGCCTGTTGCGCGTTGATACAGCGAGCCAGATGCCGTTTTGGGTTCTCTTCCTTGTCTCGCTGGGGTGCCGGAAGAGACTCGGGAGCCGCCGGGAGGTCCGGGGTTTGTGGCAGCTTCAAAGCCCTCAGGATCGCCGAGCCGTCCGTCAACAGCCAGGATTCGATGCACGGGTGCGCGACGCCGATGGCCATCGGAAAACCCGGCTCGAACGAATCCCGGATTTCGGTCAGGCCATCGAGCCTGGCGGGGTGCTCGCCCTCGGTGTCGAGGACGATCACGAGCCCGGCGGACCCGTTGTACGGCGCCTGCCGCCTCGCGAATCGAACCTTCCCCGACAACCCCTTGCCCTGGAGGAACGGCAGGGCCCGGCGCTTGACCCGCATCGCATCTGGTCTGCCGCAGAGTCTGTGGACGAGCACGGGGACGACCCCGTGTACCGGCAACTCAACTTGATTTTCATATATCTTGGAGATGGGACCGATGTCTGTCTTTCCTTCACCAAAAACCTCGATAACCTTATCGGGCATCTTGGAACAGTTCCTCCTCGTCGTAGTTATACCACAACTCCCCGAGGTAGAATTCGCCGCCTCCGAGCCGCGCCTCGATGTTGGGGGCGTCGCCCAGGGGCCGAGCGATCGCATGGTCGCCCCGCCGGCTCATCATCGTTACTTCCTCCGGCCTGAAGGAGCTGAGGAGGAACGGCGAGTGCGTCGTCATGATGATCTGTGGCGGGGTCCCGACACCCGGAAGGTCGGTCAATTGCCTCAACAATTCGACGATCTGTCCAATTCGCTTTGGATAGACACCTTTTTCGGGCTCCTCGATCAGCAGGAGTCGCGGAGGCTCTGGCAGATAGAGCTGCGACAAGAATCCCAGAAATAGAATCGCCCCGTCGGATGCCTGCTGGGCCCTTATAGTGTCACCGTTACGAGTCTCGAAAAAAATGCCTTTCCCAGTACTTCGAGCCATCGAATGCATGCCGGACCTCGGGTCGTATCCGCTCGTTGCCCCCGGTTCAGTCTCGAGACGTAGCCTTTGGAATTCTGGGAAGAAATCACAGAAACGATTGCTGAGTTCAATAAATTTAGCAGGATCGCGGCCCAAGATGTCGTCGAGGAGGGTTGGCAGGCCGAAACCATCCGGCTCCATGCGAAACTTACGGTTCTCGTCGTAGGCCGCAGGTATTGCCATTAACTTGGCATCAAATCTATAAAATAAAGATATTCCAATTAAATCGGCTATTAGTTCGAGGGTCGAATGTAGAGGGTGGCCACCCTGGGTCCTCATCGCAACTTGTGTAGCTGTTTGATTAATTGTTTTTATATCCAGTCTTTCGTTATTAATTATGCAGTACTCGGAGTTGACTCGACAATGTGGATGAGAGCGAGCCGAGAACTCGACGTTGAATCCGTACTGCAACGAAGCCCTGTGGCCCGGTCCCATGCCGCTGAGACTTGCGCGGAAATCGACCTCGGCCTTCTCGGCGCTGTGGTAGACAAGTTCTCTCCCTTGCCATCGTCCGAGGAATGCTTGGTCGAGCGGGTAGATGAACGGGCTGCGGCAGTAGGCGTAGATTGCCTCCAACAGGCTCGTCTTGCCGGAGTCGTTCTGACCGACGAGGACGTGGATGGGTGTCAGCGGAATATCGATGTCGGTAAGGCCTTTATAGTTCTTAACGCAAAAGCGTTCGATCATCTTGAGCAACTCCAATGTCCCTAACCGATCGATCGGCGATCTTCATCGCTCCACGACATAATTACGGCCCAATCGTCGCCTCAATACTTCGGCACCATCTTGGCCCGCTCCTCGTACTGCGGGCTGTTGGGGCGGTGCTTGTGCTCGTAGCGTTTGGTGCTGAGGCCGCGGGCGAGCTCGGCGCGGGCGAGGTCGGCCCAGGGGGTGTCGGGGTGTCGGGAGATGACGAGCTGGAGGAGGCGGTTGGCCTCGGCGTAGTACTTCTCGGTCTCGCGGGGGGGGGCCTGGGGGTCGCGGGAGTGGTCGAGCCACCAGTAGACGGTCAGGTCCTCGCGGGGCAGCTCGCTGGGGGTCGGGGGCTGCTGCACCATCTCGGCGAGGCAGGCGCGATATTCGTGGATCTTGATCTGGCGGGCGACGACCTGGGCGAGGATCAGGTCGTAGTGGGCCTGCCAGCGCTTCTCGGTCTCGCGGTCGCGCACCGACTCGAGCCGGCGGAGCCGCTTCTCGGCACCGGCCAGCGCGAGCTCCTGCGCGGCGGCCTTCTGCATCCACTCGACGGCCAGGGGGACCATCTTGTCGGGGTCGACGGGGAAGTCCTTGCGGAGCGAGAACCGGGCCGGGTCCTTGGTCTGGACGACGATCTCGTGGATCCCCCGCCGCAGCTCGGAGGCGTTGCGGCGGGCGAGGTACTCGGCGCGGCTCTCATAATCGGGGATGTATTCCTTGAGCGTGGCCATCGAGTAGGCCTTCTCGCGGCGGTGGACGCGCTGGCGCTCGGAGTCGGGCAGGAGGAAGTAGATGCCGCCGGTGTCCTTGGCCAGGCGGGCGAGCTCATACGGGGCGAAGCCGGCGGGCAGCTCGTCCTCGCGGCCGTGGTAGCCGTCCCACTGGAGGACCTCGAGGTCGGCGGTCTCGGGCCCGCGGCGGATCAGCGGCCAGTAGACGTCCTTGGTCACCGGGTCCTCGTAGCGGAGGTGGGCCCAGGGGTAGCCGAACAGCGACTGGCGGCCGAGGATGTAGATCGGCACCTCGTGATGGATCGCCGCCTGCCGCGCCTCCTCGATCTCGCCGCCGTCGTCGCCCGACTCGTCGGTCGCCAGCACGATCAGGAGCCGGCGGTCCTTCGAGATCAGCTTCTCGTAATGCGCGATCACGGCCTGGACCGCCGCGAGGGTGTTCTCGACGCCCGTCTCGTCGACGTGGAGGCGGTCGATCGCCTTGCCGATCGCGGCGACGTCGGTCGTCGGCTTCTCGACCTCGAAGTGCAGGGCCTGGCCGAAGCCGACGACGACGTGGGTCAGCGGCGGGACGGCCGACTTGCCCCGGTCCTTGTCCTTCTTGAAGCGGTCGTCCTGCTCCTGGCCGACCTTCAGGTCGGCGACGACGCGGTCGAACTTCTCCTTGACGGCGCGCTGGTCGTCGCGCATGCTGCCGGACTCGTCGAAGAGCCAGACGACGACGACCTTGTGCTGGGCGACGTGGCGGAGGATCTCGCGGGCGAGCTGGCTGAGGGCCTCGCCGATGTCCTTGGTCTCATAAGTCACATCGCCGGCGATCATGCCGCCGCCGCCGAGGTCGCGGGTCGGCACCGCGGGCATCAACGCCATGCCCGAGAGGTCGCCCAGCGGGCGGAGCCGCCCCGGCGCGCCGCTGCCGCGGCTGGGCCCGGAGCCCGAGCCCGAGCCCATGACCGCCAGGCCGCCACCCCTCCCCGGGCCGCTCGCGCCGCCATAACCGGGGCCGGCCGTCGCCGTCGTCGACTCGGTGACGGCCTGGTCGCGCGGGGCGTCGGAGGGGGTCGTGTCGAAGTGGAGCAGCTCCTCGGCCTGCTTCTCCGAGACCTTGGTGTCGATGTTGGCCGCGTCGATGGAATGGACCAACGGCTTCCTGATCTCGGGGACCGCCGCGCCGGCCAGCGCCAGGCCGCCGAGGACCGCGACGTGCACCAGGAACGACGCCAGCCAGGCCGGCATGGCCCAGCGCTCGCGGACCTTCTTCCGCCTCGGCCGCAATTTCGGCCCGGCCACTTTTTCGCGCCGAGGAGCCTCAGCCGCGCCCTCGCCCTTCGCCTTCGCCCTGGCCTTGCCCTTGGCCTTCCCGTTGCCCGACGGGGCCGGGGGCTCGGCCGGGGTCGGCGACTCGGGCGCGACCTCGGGCTCCGGGTCCGGCTCGGGGAAGCCGGCCAGGTCGTAGATGTCCGGGGCGTCGACCGACGGGTTCGAGGTCGGTTCCATGGCGCGTCGTCCGGAAGGCCGGGGTCGGGGTCGTTGGGGGTCGCGGTCGCCGTCATTCTGAACGAATCCCGGGCCGGCCGCAACGCGACCTGTCGTCCGGTCAGAGCTTCGGCGGCTCGGGAGGCTTGGGCGGCGGGGCTTGTTCCTTCTTGCGGCGCTGGGGGGGCGGGTTGTTGTTGCCGGGCCTGGGCTTGGGCGGGGGCGGCACCTTGGTCTCGACCCAGCGCAGGCCCAGCGGGTCCTTCAGCTCGCGCTCGGCCAACATGCCCCAGGGGGTGCCGGCGTGCTCCTTGACGACCCGCTGCAAGGCGGCCTTGGCCTCGGCGACGTACCTCTCGGTGACCTTGCTGCTGGTGCCGTACTCGACCGTCTCCGACGGCACCAGCCGCCAGGCGTTCGAGGACGGGTTCTGGAACTTCAACGGGTCCTTCTTCATCTTGGCGCAGGCGGTGTTGTAGCTGTAGGTGCGGACCTTCATCGCCAGCAACCGGCCCAGGATCAGATCATAGTGCGCCTGCCAGCGGCGCGAGGTCTCGCGGTCGCGGAGCTTGCGGACCGCCAGGATCGGCCCGAGCGCCTCGTCGACCGTGTTCTCGACGACGGCCACCACCTCCTGGTTGCGGGCCATCACGTCCTTGAACTCGGGGCTGTCGGCCGCCGGGAAGCCGTAGCCCGGCTGGCCGGGCAGGTTCCGCTGCGCGACCTCGGCCGCGTTGATGATCGCCTGGCGGAGCGGGTGCTTCATCACCGCCTGCTCGTACTGGGCGCGGCTGACCCAGTCGGGCTGGTACTCGCGCATGGCGTCGGGGTCGAAGGTGGGGTGGTTCGAGCCCATCCGGGTGACGAAGTAGATGCCGCTGGTGGCCCCGGCCAGGCGGCTGAGGGCCCAGGGGCCGAAGCCGGCGTCGAGGAACTCGTGCTGCGGGCCGCTGTACCAGAACGGCAGCCGGACGACCTCCGGCACGGCGCTCTCGGGCCCCTGGCGGACCGGCAGGTGGTGATAGACCTGCTTGGTCTTCGGGTCGGTGTAGTCCATGAACCCCTCGGCCCGGCCGAAGAGGGCCGGCGAGCCGAGCACGAAGACCGGGACCTTGGCCTTGTTGGCCAGGCCGATCGCCTCCTCGAGCCGGTCCTCGTCGTCGCCGACCTCGTCGGTCACGACGATGACCATCGTCCGATACGCCTTGCCGTCGTGCCGGAACCGGCCCCAGGTCCGGCAGATCGAGGCGACGGTCCCGAAGGTGTTCTCGACGCCGGTCGAGTCCAGCGGCACCGCCCGGATGGCGCCGGCGATCGTCTCGGGGTCGGCGGTGGGGGCCGGGGTCATCGCCTTGCGGGCCTCGCCGAAGGCGGTGACGATCGTCAGCAGGCCGTCCCGGGCCGAGCGGTCGTCCTTGTCGTATTGATGGATGTGGTCGTAGACCTGGCGGATGTGGGCGGCGAGCCGCTCGCGCTCGGCCTGGAGGCTGCCCGAGGCGTCGAAGGCCCAGACGACCAGCGTCCGGCCCTTCTCGAGCTGGCGGAGGATCTCGACGGCGACGCGGTCGACCGCCCCCTCGACCCCGCCGACGTGCTCCGAGCCGCTGCCCCGGATCGAGACGGCCTGGTCGAGCTTGGCGGCCGTCGGCAGCACGAGCTTGGTCGCCGCCGGCATGTCGAGCTTGGCCAGCTCGGCCCGGGCCGTCGGCGTCGGCGTCGGCGCCACCTCGATCCGGGCCGAGACGGTCGGCGCGAACGAGCCGGCGACCGGCTCGAGGGTCGTCGCGGCGTCGGTCTCGGTGACCTCGGCCTCGGTCGCCTCCATCTTGGTCAGGTCCAGCGGGGTCGTCTCGACGACCTCGGTCCGGAACTCCTGGACCGGCCGCTCGTCCTGGTGGACCGCGACGGCGATGGTCGCGAACAACAGCAGGATCGCCGCGTGCGTCAGCACGCTCACGCCGATCGCCGGCAGTTGCAGGTCGAGCCGGTCGCCCAGCCAGCGCGCCAGGACCGGATAGGACGCCTCGAGCCGCCTGAAGGTTCCACGGAGCACGATTGACCATCCCCCCGGCCGTCTCGTCCGGCCCCGGACGGCCTCTAATTGAGATCGAAGAGAGGGATCCCCTCCCCTTATCCTAAGCCGCATGGATGTCTGTGGCAATGACTCCGCCCCCTCCGACTACGACCGCCCACCCCCTCCCGTGACGCCCCACCCATCCCGCGGGGGCGTTGGGTTCGTTTTCGCGCCGCGGGTCGCCAAACTGTTTGTTTTTATTGAAATCTTATGGATTATTGGATGATATCTGTCGTTACGTTCACGCGTGTATCGTCGTCGGGCCTCGGAGACGCGGATCCTCCTCGACTCGGCGCGCACGGGGGGCGCCGGGAGGTCGATCGATCCACATCGACTTGTCAAAGAGCGCCGTCGCGGCCGGTCAGCCGCGGCGCCGGGCCAGGGCCTGCCGGGCGCGGCGTTGCCGACGGTTGCCGGGGGAGGGCGGGGGCGTCGTCGCGGCCGGGGCGAGCCGCGGGGCCGCGGCGATCGTCACCGCGACGGCCGTCGCGACGGCCGTAGGGGGCACGCTCGGCGTGCCGTCGGCAACATCATCGGGTTCGTCTGTCGGGGCGGCCGGCATGCGGAGCGTGGCCGCGACCGGGGGACGCGGGCCGGTCGGGCCGAGGCCGCGGGCGGCGCGACGGCGCTGCAGCTCCTGGACGCCGCGGAGGAAGATGCTGCTGTTGGTCCGCTCGTAGCCCCAGAGCCGTCGGGCCGTCGGGCTGTCGTCGAAGGCCAGGCCGGTCTCGACCAGCAGGCGGTCGGCCTCGTCGTCGTCCTCCAGGACGCCGTCGCGACGCCCTTCCAGGTGCTCGATCTCCGCGCGGGCGACCGCGGCCAGCTCCTCGGCCGTCGCCCGGTCGTGGACGCGGGGGTGGTGCTCGCGGTCCTCGGCCGGCACGCCGAGCAGGTCCAGGGCGCGGGCGCGTCGGGCCTCGTCCCAGGCCGTGCCCGCCTCGGCCGTGCGGAGCAGGCCGCGCCAGCGATCGAGCAGCAGCTCGCAGCCCTGGAGCGTCCGCCCGAGTTGCCGCGACACCAGCGCCGGCTGCCGCGCCAGCTTCGTCGCCAGCTCCTCGGCGGCGACGCGGCGGTCCTCCGCCCAGCACGACAACGCCCGCGCCGCGGCCCGGATGCGCCGCGCCATCTCCATCTTCGCCACGCGGTCCAGCCGCATGCCCGCCAGGACGGTCCGGCGGATGAGCCGGTGCTCGCGGTCGTCGATCGGCTTCAGTTCGGCGACCCACTCGGCCGTCTTCGCGGCGAGCTCGGCCTCCTCCTCCGCCGGCAGGACGACCCCCGCGCCGGTCAGGCCGTGCTTCAACGCATTCCTGCGCGAGTTCGCCTTGCCCCCCGGCGTCACCGGCCCTTTGGCCCGCATGGCGTTTTGCCTGTTGGCCGCGATCCGCTTCTCGGACGTCGCCATCGCTGCGGCTCCGTTCTGTCCCCGCGCCGTCGCGAGGTCCCATCCCGATCCCGCCGGGCGCCGTTGCCGATGGCGGGACGTCGGGGAATCCGGGGCGGTCATGCCCCGTATCGACGATTATCGGGCGTGACGATGGGATGTCAAGGGGTCGGACCGGGAGCGTTGCGCCGGGCCGACCCTGATCCAAGATCCTTCATTCGTCATCCATTCTGTTCCGAACACATCTATGGCCTTGCCGCGCGGCTTCGAAAGGCATCGGGCCCGTCGCCCGGAGCCCCATTCCCAACCGCCGGCCGTTGCGCGACAATGCCGGGGGAGCGGGCGGCCTTCGAGGCCGGAGGAGGGCGCGATGGGACGTCGGGTCGCGGTGGTGTTGCTCGTCGTCGTGACGGCCGGGGCGGGGGCGGGGGACGCCAAGAAGAAGAAGGCCGCGGAGCCGCCGCCGGAGTTGAACCGGAAGGTCCTGGAGTACGCCCGCGAGCACCGGGGGGAGA
>DASZMJ010000083.1:0-8923 GCA_035551935.1 Isosphaeraceae bacterium | reverse complement strand
TGTCCCCCCTGAGGGCGGCCAGGGCGACCTGGGCCTTGAACGCCGCCGTGTGGACTTTCCGCTTGCCTGCCATCTCTCCCCCTTTGCTCGACCACCGGCGTAGCTTAACCGGTGGTCCAGTTTTCGGGGTCCACTATAGGGAGAAGAGGGATTCACTTCCTCACTCGACGCGCCAGCGAGGGTTTCCCTCTTCGTAACCCGAAGCGCGAGCGAGGGTCTTCCATCCCTATCGGTCCGGTTGGGTCTCTTGGCCGCGGTAGAGAGGCCCTCGCTTGCGCTTCGGGTTACGAAGAGAGAGTCCCCTCCCTCAAGGTCGAGCCGCCCCCCCCACGTCCCAGCGGCGGACGTTGCCGTCGCGGCCGGCGGTGGCGAGGGCCTGGCCGTCGGGGCTGAAGGAGAGGCCGAGGACGATGTGGGCGTCGTCGACGAACAGGGGTTGAGCCCCCGACTCCTCGACCGGCCGCCAGAGCCGGACCTCGCCGCGCCTGGGGGCATAGGTCGAGCCGAGGCCGATGGCGACGGCCTTGCCGTCGGGGCGATAGGCGAGCGACACATCCGGCCAGCCGCGGCCCCAGGGGTCGGAGTTCGGCAGCGTGGCGAGCTTCTCGCCGGTGGCCACGTCCCAGGCCTTCACGTCCACCCGGCTCGCCGTGGCGAGGGCCTCGCCGTCGGGCCGGAACGCCAGGGCGACGACCTGCGTGGCGTGGCCCTGGCGGGGCGCGTCCTTGAACGACCGCACGAACGTACCCGAGCGGGCGTCGAAGAGCAGGATCGCGCCGAGCGAGGTGCCGACGGCCAGCCGCCTGCCGTCGGGGGCGAAGGCGAGGCAGCGCACGGCGCCATCCGTCGTCTCGTGCCAGCGCACCGAGCCGCCCAGGTCGCTGATCACGATGTCGCCGGTCTCCGACCCCGCGGCGACCGCGCGGCCGTCGGGGGCGAAGGCGAGGCAGGCGACCTGGATGCGCGGGCAGTCGAGCTTCTCGACGATCCGCTGGCGGTCGACGTCCCAGAGCGTGATCGCCCCGTCGCCGCCGAAAGCGAGGATCTTGCCGTCGGGGGACATCGCGATCGATCGGACGAGGGAATCGACCTCGGAGTCGCCGTTCACCTCCCTGGGACCGAACGCGACGGGGTTGAAGTAACGATCGTTCGCGACGACATGCGGGATGACGCTGCCCCGCAACCAGGCCCTATCCGCGTTCGCGACGGACGACGACCCACGAAGGAGGGCACAACGGCGCCCGTCGGCCGAGAACGCCGCGACCTCATAGGAGGAATGGGGCGGCTGGACTTCGATGATCGAGAAGTCCTCGTGGCGGGCCAGCCGCTCGGCCGCGTCTCTCCGCGCCTCGATCACGGCCCAGGTGATCAGCAGGGCGATGAGCACCAGGCCGTCGCGGAGGAAGTGCGAGAACCGCTTGTAAGCGAGCATGGGCCGTGGCCCTCGACCGAATCCGGTCGGTTCGGATCAACTGCTGGCGCCGCGAACGCGAGGATGATGATCTCACGGCCGCCCGATGCCCATCAACTGCTGCCGCCGCGAACGCTTCGTAGGGCAGGGCTCGCCCTGCCTCTTCGATCGGACCGGCGGGCGGCAGGGCGAGCCCTGCCCTACGAGGATGATGATCTCACGGCCGCCCGATACCCATCAACTGCTGGCGCTGCGATAGGAGCGGAGAGCGTGCTGGAAGAAGCGGCGGCTGGCCCAGAGCAGGGCGGCGGTCGCGACCAGCGTGTAGCCGACGACCCGCCAGTCGAACGTCCGGACCATCACGTCGGCGGGGACGTTGACGACGAGCAGGATCGGCACGATGAACGTGAAGACGATCCCCAACGGCTGCGACCAGGGCTGGACGCCGAAGATCTCCTTCGGGTACCGCGCCAGGCTCGAGAAGAGCCACCACATCTCCATCAAACCCTGGTTGCGGACCATCCAGACCGACAAGGACGTGAGCATGACCATGAACGCGTAGCAGATCGCCGTCCCGCAGCCGAACAGGACCACGAACATCGCCGCGTGCAGCGGGTTGAAGTGCCAGTTCATCTGGTACAACGAGTACGCCATCAGCGCCCCGCCCAGCAGGACGTTCGGCGCCGTCGCCCAGTCGACGCGGCGGCAGGTGATCATGAATTGCTCGTCGATGGGCTTGAGCAGCAGGAAGTCGAGGTCGCCGGTGCGCACCAGCTCGGCGAACTCGTTGCAGTTCTCCAGGAAGAGGGTCTCGGTCAGGCCGTTCAGCGCGTAGTAGCAGCCGACGAAGAAGAGGTACTCGTACCGCGTCCAGCCGGCGATCGTCGTCGTGGCGCCGAAGACGGTCGCGTAGAAGGCGAGCAGGATCGACAGCCAGAGCACCTCGACCGACACCTTGACCAGGAAGTTGCCGCGGAAGGCCAGCTCGCGCGCCAACGTGTAGCGGCCGAGCGAGCCGAGCAGTCGGAGGTAGCGCCAGGCCACGCCCATCGTTCAGCCCCCGAACGCGCTGTAGCGCCGCAATCCGCGGCGGAAGAGCCAGCGGCAGAGCAAGGCGAACGCGACCACCCAGGCCGCCTCGCGCAGCAGCTCGAAGATCAATTCGCGCCCCTGGACCTTCCCCAACAGGACCACCGCCGGGAAATACGCCATGTACTGGAACGGCAGCCACTTCAGGAGCGTCGACCACGGCCTCGGGAGCATGTCGAGCGGCAGCATGTGGCCGGAGATGAAGAAGTTCAGGCTCATCACGATGTAGAGCAGCGACGTCACTTCCAGGAACCAGAACCCCACCATCCCGACGCTCGCCTCGAAGAAGAACCCCACCAGGAACGCCAGCACCAGCGCCGCCAGGTACGCCAGCCACGTCCCCGCGTCGGTGGGCAACGCCCCGTAGAAGAACCGGCGGCAGATGAAGAAGAGGACGGCGTAAGGGACGAACGACGAGATGATATAAGCGACCTTGTGGGCCGCCCGGTACGAGAGCAGGTACGAGATCATGTCCACGGGTTGGATCAGGTACTTCTTGATCGTCCCCTCGCGGATGTCGCGCGCCACGCCGCCGGCCAGGCCGGGCATGCTCGAGAACATCCGGCTGATGTTCACCAGTAATAAATAGGCAATCGTCTGCTCCCTGGTGAAGCCGCCGGGGACGGGACGGCGGGCGGCGGCGGAGCCGGCATAGATGGCGTCCCAGAGGAGGATGGTCGTCAGCATCGGCAGGAAGCGGAGGAAGGTGCTGAACAGGAAGTCGGCGCGGTACGTCATCCGCTCGACGAGCGTGACGCGGAAGATCTTGTAGTACTTCCGCGCCCGAGCCCACGGCCCCGGCGCGGGCAAGCTCGTCGGCGTCGCGGCGACGGCCGTCGCGACCGGCCCGGCGATCGTCTCGGCCTCAGGCGGCGTCATGGTCGGCGCGGGCCTCCTTGAAGACGCGGGCGATGACCTCCTCGAGCGGCGGGTCCTGCACCGCCACGTCGACGACGGCGTAGCGGTCGAGGATCGCGCCGAGGACCTCGGCGACCCGCGTGCGGCCGACCTTCAGGTCCGCCGACGGCCCCTCGCGGCGGACGACCTCGCCGTAGCGGTCGAGGTCGTCGAGGTCCTGGCCGTCGGCGAAGTCGAGCTTCACGAGCTTGGCGTCGCCGAACCGCTCGACGATCCGGGCGAGCTCGCCGTCGTAGACGAGCACGCCGTGGTTGATGACGATCACCCGCTGGCAGAGCGCCTCGACGTCGCGCATGTAGTGGCTCGTCAGGAGCATCGTCACGCCGCGCTGCGCGTGATACTCGCGCAGGCACTTCTGGATCGCCACCTGCGCCACCACGTCGAGGCCGATCGTCGGCTCGTCGAGCAGGAGCAATTCCGGCCGGTGGAGCAACGCGGCGATCAGCTCCATCTTCATCCGCTCGCCGAGGGACAGCTCGCGCACGGCCTGCCGCGTGAGGTTGGCGACGCCGAGCAATTCCGTCAATTCGCCGAGGGTGCGCTCGAACTCGGCGACGGGCAGCGAGTAGATCTCGCGATGGAGCTGGAAGCTGTCGGCGGCGGGGAGGTCCCACCACAATTGGTTCTTCTGCCCCATCACGAGCGCGAACCGCCGCCGGAAGGCGTCGGCGCGCTCCCAGGGGGTGAACCCGAGGACGCGCGCGCCGCCGCTGGTCGGGTAGATCAGCCCCGCGAGCATCTTGAGCGTGGTCGTCTTGCCCGCCCCGTTGGGGCCGAGGAAGGCGACCATCTCGCCCGGCTCGATCGTGAAACGGATGCCGTCGACGGCGCGCACCTCGCGGTGCTCGCGCCTGTACAGACCCCGCAGCGCGCCGAGGACGCCCTCGCGCTTCTGGAAGACCCGGTACGTCTTCGTCAGGCCATCCGCCTCGATGATCGGCATCGCGCCGCCCCGCTCCCTCGAAATGGGCCGCAACCATTGTAACAACCCGGTCCAGAAAACCGAGCCGAGATCGCGCGATCGACCCCCGTAGCAGGCACGCTCCGCGTGCCGTCCGCCTTCCGTCCGTGATCTTGTGTGTCGGCGGACGGCACGCGGAGCGTGCCTGCTCCGGAAGAAAAACGCGCCGCGGATCGTGTATAACGAGGCGATCCCAAGATCTTGTGAAGGAGGACCGACCATGCGGCCGAAACCCTGGGGAATCGCCCTCGTCCTCGTCGCCGCCGGACTCGTCGCCGGCCGTGGACTGGCGAAGGAGGACGAGAAAGGTGCGATCCGCGCGGTGCTCGACAAGCAGGTCGCCGACTGGAACAAGGGGGACCTCGACGCCTTCCTCGATGGCTACTGGAAGTCGCCCAAGGTCGTCTTCCAGTCCGGCGGCGACCGCTTCGAGGGCTGGGAGGCGATGCGCGACCGCTACCACAAGAGCTACAAGGCCGAGGGCCGCGCGATGGGGAAGCTCGCGTTCCGCGACCTGGAGATCGAGCCCCTCGGCCCCGACGCCGCCTTCGCCCGAGCCCGCTGGGAGCTGACCCTCCCCGACGGCTCCAGGCCCGGCGGCCTCTTCACCCTGATCCTCCGCAAGTTCCCCGAGGGCTGGAAGATCGTCCACGACCACACGTCGGCCAGGGCCAAGCCGTCGCCCTGATCGCCGATCAGAGGAAGATGCCGGTGATCCGGACGCCCAGCTCGGTGTCGACCTGGACGAGCTCGCCTCGGGCGACGAGCCGGCCGCCGGAGGTCAGCTCGACGGGCTCGCGGGCGTGGCGGCCGAGCTCGACGACGTCGCCGGGCCGCAGCTCGGCCAGGCGTCGCAACGGGAGGTTGATCCGGCCGAGCTCGACGGTCAAGGTCACCGGCACGTCGGTCGGCGGCGCGGGGGGTGTCGGGGGCGAAGGTTCGTTGGGGATCGTGCTCACGGCGATGGCCTCTCGGGTCGGGCGGTCGCGGCGGAACGCGCCGGTCAGTCGTAATCGGGCGCCGGCGGAGTCGGCGACGGGGACGGCGGGGAAGCTCGATCGGCCCTCGGGGTCGCGGAGGGCCAGCTCGACGGCGCCGGTCGGGTTCCTCGGGCTGCCGGAGAGTCGGGCCGGGTCGAGCGGCAGGACCGAGCCGACCCGCAGCCGCGCCAGGCCGCGCGGCAGGACGACCGTCCCCGCCTCCGCGTGCCAGTTGCCGACGAGGTCGCCGAACCGGCCGGACAATTCGGCCGGGTCGAGCGCCGGCCGGGCTTCGGGAACGGCCGCGAGCCAATCGGCGGCGAGCGTCGCGGGCAGCCAGAGCCGGACCGAGCCGGCGACCGCGCCGACCTTCGAGGGCCAGCGGACCGTGACGATGTCCCCCAGCCCGGACGGGTCGAACGCCTCGGGGCCGACGCGGTCGACGACCAGGTCCCAGGGGCCGAGTGCGCCGGGCGTGTCGCCGAGCCGCGCCAGCGACTCGGCCAGGACGAACGCGAGGATGCCCCACTCGACCGGGCTGATCTGGAGCCGGCCCTCGGCCGGCAGGCGGTCGAAGCCGAGCAGGCGGTCGACGACCGCGTGCGCCGGTGCATTCTCGACCCCCAGGCCGACCCGCGTCGCCTTCCTCGGCCATGCCAGTTGCGCGATCGCCCCCGGCCTCCTCAACCCCGCCGCCCGCCACGAGATTTCGGGCGTGCCGAGCCCGAACGGCGTCCCCAACGCCTCCCCGAGCCAGTCGAGGAAGGCCACCCCACGGCCCTCCATTCGACTCAGGGCACGGGCCAGCTCGACCTGTCGGGCCACGACCCGGGGCAGGCCGTCCAGCGGGCCGGATTCGGCGGTCATGGCCCACCTCCCGGGTCGCCCGGAGGCCGCGACTCGGCGTCGAGCCGATCGAGCGCGACGTCGAGCACGCGGCCTTCCCAGGCCAGCAAGGCCCGCGCGGGGACGAGCGTCACCGGCAACGTCATCCAGGCCCGCGCCTGGCGGGCGACCGAGTAGGGCAGGTGCTGCAACGCCCAACGCGCCCGCATCGGCTCGACGTCGCCGAGCAGCCGACCGATCGTGACCAGCCCCAAGTGGGGCAGCCCGCGCAGGCCGTCGCGACGGCCCGCGGCGAGGTCGTCGCGCGCGACGTGCCCGAGCGGCGTGTCGGTGTCGCCCCAGACGCCCCGGAAGTGCTCGACCCGCTCCCGGTCCCTCGGCCGCAAGGCCCCCGCGTCCCCCAGTTCCAGCATCCCGAGCGCATACGCCAGCTTCGCCAGGCCCGCCAGGTGGAGCACCTTGTACCGCCCCCTCCGGTCGTGTCGCGCGATCGCCCGGACCACCCCCGCATCCTCGTCCGTCGCCGACGGCCCCCCCACCAGCCGCTCCGACCACAGCGCCATCGCCGTCGCCAGCGCCCCCTCGTGCGGCGGCCGATCGGACTCCAGGTCCTCGTCCTTCAGGCCGAGCGAACCCATCAAGGCCCCCCGGAACGCCGCCGGCAGTCGCGCCACGACCGCGCGCCGGACCGCCGTCGACTCCTCGCGCAACGCCCGCTCGAACCAGGACGGGTCGATCCGCGCCAGGTCCGGCCGCGCCCAGGCCGCATGCTCGTCGCGGAGGGCCTCGCGCGCCCCGTCCGGCCCCGCGACGATCGCCCCGATCCTCTCCCGCCACTCCGTCGCCAGTCGTGCGCGCGCCTCGATCCACCCCGCGCGTCCCCAGACCCCCGACGCCCTCACCAGCGCCCGATCGGCGGTCGTCGGCCGTTCCCGCGCCATGTGTCGATCCCCCTCGACCCCATCCATCATAGCCGATCCCCCGACCTTACGGCGCGCCCCCGAGAAAACGACCCGGCCGGCCGGAATCCCCGCCGGTTTCGGGCACGGATTCCAACTGAAGAGATAGCGTCCCTCGCGGGAGGGGCGGACTGCGCGCGGGGAGCCTCTGGGACTTGATGCCGGTCGTCCATCGCCCGAATCCGTTCGAGCCGGCCGTCCGGTATTGTTCACAACCCGGGAGGGGCCGGGGGGTGGGAGGCATGGCCGTCGCCGCGCGAAACGAACCCACGGCGCGCCCGATCGGCGCGAAACGAACCCACTTCGGGCCCCGCGCCGGCGCGAAACGAACCCACTTCGGGCCCTCGTCGCCGCAAACGAACCCAAAGATGGGGAGCTTGGAGAGACTTTGAGGAGAATGCGGTCTGGATCCTGGGGGTTTGGAGGTTGGTGCCGCGGCGCGAAACGAACCCACCGCGCGCCGAACGAACCCAACGACCCCCGGCCCCTGGCCCCCGACCCCGGCGCGCCGAACGAACCCACCGTGCGGTTTGGTTCGGGATGCCCCGGGAGGACGGGCGAAGCGGGAGGGGGTCCCGGACGTCTCTCTCCAGGGGCGAGGAGCGGGGGTTCGGAATGGGCAGGGGGTCGGGGTTTTGCTAGGGTGGGGTCGAGGCGGGGAGGCGCGCGAGTCGAGCCGAGGGGAGGGGGGGATGACACCGGAAGCGCGACGCAAGGGGTGGTCGAGGGCGGGGGTGGCGGCCGCGGCCGTGCTCGTCGCGACCGGGGCGGGGTTCGGTCTGGTGCGGTACGTGAGGTCGACCATGGGGGCCGAGGCGAGGGCCCCGAAGCCGGCGCCGATCAACGGCGAGCGGGCCTTCGGCTACCTCAAGGAGATCTGCGACATCGGCCCCAGGCCCGCCGGCTCGAAGGCCAACGGGCGCCAGCGGAAGCTGGTCGTCGACCACTTCAAGGCCAGGGGGGCGAAGGTCCGCGAGCAGGACTTCCCCGCCCGCGACCCGTCGACCGGCCGGCGCGTCGAATTGGCCAACGTCATCGGCTCGTGGCACCCCGAGCGCACCAACCGCGTCCTGATCGCCGCCCACTACGACACCCGACCGTTCGCCGACATGGACGACGAGCCGAAGCGGAGCCAGGTCCCGTTCCTCGGCGCCAACGACTGCGCCTCGGGCGTGGCGCTGTTGATGGAGATCGCCAACCACCTCGACACGCTCGAGACCACCTGGGGCGTCGACCTCGTCCTCTTCGACGGCGAGGAGCTCGTCTACGGCCGCCACGCCGACCTGAACTTCTACTTCCTCGGCTCGAAGCACTTCGCCCGCGCCTATGTCGCCGACCGCAAGTCGGGCAAGGCCAAGTACCGGTACTCCGCCGGCATCCTCCTCGACATGATCGGCGGCCGCAACGTCGCCCTCCGGCAGGAGCCCTACAGCCTGACCTTCGCCCGGGGGCTGGTGCAGGAGGTCTGGCAGGTCGCCGCCGACCTCGAGGAGCCGGCCTTCCGGCCCGAGGTCGGCGTCGAGGTCTCCGACGACCACCTCCCCTTGAACAACATCGCCAGCATCCCGACCATCGACCTCATCGACTTCGAGTACCCCCACTGGCACACCACCCAGGACCTCCCCGAGAACTGCTCCCCCGACAGCCTCGAGCGCGTCGGCCGCGTCCTCACCGCCTGGCTCTCCCTGCCCAAACGGGGATCGAAGAAGAAATGAAGAAGCCTGCCACAGAGGGCACAGAGTAGAGAGGAAAAGAAGAA